>JBBKWK010000218.1:0-8195 GCA_037968915.1 Pontixanthobacter sp. | reverse complement strand
TGGCGCAAAAGATCGACACGCTTGAATCGCGGTTGGAGACGACGGATACCAAGGCCGACGCGGCCACGGATGCGGCGGCAACTGCCAAGGCAGATGTAGCAAAAGTCACTGCAGCGACCGGCGAGCCGAAAATTGCTCAGCTGGCGAAGTCAAACGGCTGGAGCTTTGAGCCGTTCGGGCGCCTGATGATCGACGCAGGCACAGTGAATGCTCCGAGCGCGATCAACGACACGGGCCTTGGTTTCGCGAATGAAGTGCGGCGTGCGCGCATTGGCGTGAAGGGCGAAATTCCCGGCGGTTTCGACTACAAGATGGAATTTGAATTTTCCGATAAAAGCGTCGAGGTCACCGATGCGGTCCTTGGATACAAGACCGGCAATGTGAAACTGAACGTTGGTCAGCACAATAATTTCCAGGGACTGGAAGAATTGACCAGCAGCAGGTTCACCAGCTTCATGGAACGTGCGGCCTTTACCGATGCCTTCAATTTTCAGCGGCGGGTCGGGCTGTCCGCAGAATATAGCAAAGGCACAGTGTTGGCCGAGGGCGGCATATTCACTGACAATATCGACAATTTGAATGCGAGCAATAATAGCTGGGGCGCAGATGGCCGCCTGGTGTTCGCCCCCAAGATGGGCAATACGCAGCTGCATATCGGGGGCTCGGTCCATTTTCGCGACTTCAACGATGCGCAAACGGCTGTGCGATATCGCCAACGGCCTCAGGTCCATTTCACTGACACCCGCTTCATCAATACCGGAAATATCAGCGGAGACAGCGAGCTTGGCTATGGCCTTGAATTCATGGCCATCAACGGCCCGTTCCACGCCACGGGCGAAACTTACTGGCAGCAGGTGGACCGCCCAGGTGCGTTGGCAGACCCGACATTCTTCGGCGGCTATGCGGAAGTCGGATATTTCCTGACCGGGGGCGACAGCCGGACCTACAAGGGCAATAAATTCGACCGGATCAAGCCGAAGAATCCTGTCGGCAAGGGCGGGATTGGCGCTGTGCAGGTTAATGCGCGCTATGACTACCTCGACCTCAATGATGCTGGAATTATCGGCGGTACGCAAAGGTCATACGGCATGTCACTGGTGTGGACGCCAACCGATTACACCCGCTTCATGGCGAATTACTGGCGCAACCAGTATCAGGACGCGGTGATCGCGGCGGGGCTGGATAGGGACTACGGCGTGGACACCTTCGGCATCAGGGCGCAGTTCGATTTCTAGCCGCTGATCAAAGTTTGGCGAGCGCCGGAATCAGTTCACTGAATTCGTCGATCACCGCATCAGCGCCCAGTTCATTGGCAGGCTTGTCGCAATAACCGAATGCCGCGGCGATCACCGGCACATTCGCGGCGCGGGCGGCGGCTATGTCATAGGTGCTGTCGCCCACGAAGACGCAGCGCCCGCCGCCGCAGCGGTCGATCGCCTCGAAGATCGGGTCTGGTTCGGGCTTTGCGCGCCCTTTCCCCATCGTATCACCGCCGATGATCGTCACGAACCGTTCTGCCAGACCGAGCTGGGTCAGGATGTCGGTGGCGAAACTTTCGAATTTATTGGTCACTACGGCCAGTTTGATATCGCGCGCGGCGAGCTCGTCCAGCGCTTCCTCCACGCCGGGATAGGGGCGGGTGTGGACCCCGTTGTTTTCGGAATAATAGGCCAGCAGCGCCTTATACAGCGGGCGAAATTCGCCGTCAGCAATGCCGCCCTGAGCGTCAATCGCCCCGCGCAGCATGATCTTGGCCCCGCCGCCGATCAGGCTTTCCACCTGTTCCACCGGCACCGGATCGAACCCACCCAGTTTCAGCGCATGGTTCACCGCCTCGCCCAAATCGCGGTGGGTGTCGAGCAGCGTGCCATCGAGATCGAAGGCGACAATATCGAACGGAACTTGCGGAGAAATGTCATTCATTTGGCTGCGAGTGACTGATGCATCTTCAAACCGCAAGCTTTTGGTGGCATTGCCCTATCCGAACTCAGGAAGCCTTTATGACCAAACTCGCAACGATTATCCTCGCCGCCGGCAAGGGCACCCGCATGAAATCGGACCTGCACAAGGTGCTGCATCCAATAGGCGGCCGCCCGATGCTCGACCATCTGATGGCTTCCGCGGGGGAATTGAACCCTGCGCATACCGTGGTGGTTGTGGGCGCGGGCCGGAAACAGCTGGAGGGCGCGCTGGGCGGCCGTGCGGCAACCTGCCTGCAGGAACCACAATTGGGCACGGGTCACGCGGTACAGCAGGCGCAGGCCGCGCTGACGGGTTTTTCCGGCGATGTGCTGATCCTGTACGGTGATGTCCCCTTCGTGCGCGCGCGGACGATGCAGAACATGCTCGACCGGCTCCACGCCGATGATGCGCCCGCCGTGGTGGTGCTCGGTTTCGAGCCGGAGGACGCGCTGCAGTATGGCCGGGTAATTGCCGATGATCAGGGCCGGATCACCAAGATGGTCGAATATAAGGACGCCACCGAGGAAGAGCGCGCCTGCAAATTATGTAATTCCGGCCTGATGGCTGCGAGCGCGTCGGATATGTTCGACCTGCTGTCGCGCGTCGGGAATGATAATGCGCAAGGCGAGTATTACCTCGTCGATGTGGTCAATGTGGCCAATGCGGACGGTCGCCATAGCGCGGTAGTGACGACCGATCATCCGGGCGAAGTGGCGGGCATCAACAGCCGCGCCGAACTGGCCGCTGCAGAGCGCCAGTGGCAGGAATTCCGCCGCGCCGAAGCAATGGCGGACGGTGTTTCGCTCAAGGCCCCGGAGACGGTTTTCTTCAGCTGGGATACGCAGCTTGGGCGCGATGTGGTGATTGAGCCGAATGTGGTCTTCGGCCCCGGCGTCACTGTTTCCGATCATGCTACCATCCGCGCTTTCAGCCATCTTGAGGGTGCGACCATCGGCGAACACGCCAGCGTCGGCCCCTATGCCCGCCTGCGCCCCGGTGCGGTGCTGGAAGAAGGTGCCAAGGTCGGCAATTTCGTCGAGATCAAGAATGCCGTGCTGGGCAAGGGGGCGAAAGCCAGCCACCTGACCTACCTAGGTGACGCGCATATCGGCGCAGGCGCGAATATTGGCGCGGGCACTATCACCTGCAATTATGACGGCTATTTCAAACACAAAACGACAATCGGTGCGCGCGCCTTCATTGGATCGAACAGCAGCCTGATCGCGCCGGTCAATATCGGCGCAGACGCCATTGTTGGTGCGGGTAGCGCGGTCAGCCGCGACGTCGCTGACGGCGAACTTCGCATGGTCCGCGCCGAGCAATTGGTCAAACCCGGCTGGGCCGACCGTTTCCACGACACGATGAAAAAGAAGAAAGCCGCCGAAAAGGGCAATGGGAAGAAGTGATGGTTTTGCGAGGGGCATTGGGACTATTGGCAGCCGCAGCATTGGCAGGCTGTGGTGAGGTGCCGGGCGATGCTCCCGAGATGGTCCAGACTTCCAACGCAGCCTCAGATGTCGATATCGAAATCGCTGGAGACCCCGTTGCTGTGGCGGAAGTTGCGGGCGCGCAATGTGCTGAGGGCGAAGAAGCTGTCTTTTCCTGCAAATTGGCAAACGGGAAACATGTTTCCGTCTGCGGCAACCTGGAAACCAAATTCGCGCAATATCGCTATGGCGCAGCGGGTAAGGCACCCGATTTGGTCTGGCCCGCAAAGGCGGCCGACGGCAAGTTGGATTGGGCCAGCGTCTCCTATTCAGGCGGCGGTGAGGCGCAGATCAGCTTTGCTCGGGGCGACACGCGCTATGTGATTTACAGCCGTGTGGTCCGGACAAACTTCACCGCCGGAGAGCCAAACAATCCCGCCGTCGAAGACGGGGTCCTGATCCTGAAGGGCGGCAAGCAATTGGCCGATCTGAAATGTGATGATGGGGATGTGAAACCGGTAGATTACGATCGCGCTGGAAAATTTGCAGACAAAGCGGATGATCTGTTTTTCTACGGCGAATGATTTGGCCGCAGCGAACCTGCTCGCCACACCAATTCGAAGGAGATATTCGATGAGCAAATACCATTGCATGACAACGGCGATACTGGCCTGCGCCGGATCTTCCTTTGTCACCGTCCCGCCGGTTTCCGCACTGGAATTGCCCGCATGGTTGGCCGGTTGCTGGGTGCAGTCGGAGGGCGAAGTCTGGACCGAAGAATGCTGGACCGCCCCGCGAGCTGGGATCATGCTTGGTAGCAGTCGCACGGGCGAGGGTGAGAACTTGCAATTCTGGGAGACCATGCAACTCGTGCTCGATCAGGAAATTGAGGATGGACCAGTTTTGCCAATGGTCCTTTGGGCGTCACCTAAGGGTGAGCAGCGCACATTGTTTGCTTGGACTCCGAGCGATGTTCCCGGTGTGACGTTCACTAACGCCGAGAACGATTACCCGCAGAAAATTCACTATTGGCGTGAGGGTGATCTGCTCAAGGCCGAGATTTCGATGCTGGATGGCACCAATGCCATCAGCTGGACTTATCGTGTGATGGGTAGCGGCGAGTAACGATTTTTCGCTCCATTGCGCGAAACAAAAGGGCGGCCCCCAACGCCATGTTGGAGCCCGCCCTTTTTATCCGATTGGCGGCTCTCAAGCCTCGTCGACATGTTCCGCCAATACGGTGATGCCGGTGTCGCCAACCTCGGCAAAGCCGCCGCGCACTTCGATCAGTTCGGGCGCGCTGCCTTCGGTCTTATAGACCTGGACCGCGCCGTCGCGAATGGTAGACATGAAGGGCGCATGGCCCTCCAGCACGCCAAACTCGCCTTCCGCTCCGGGGACGACCACCATGTGGACTTCCTCTGAACGGACCAGCTTGGCCGGGGTAACGAGTTCGAAGTGAAGTGGCATATCGCTTAGGCTTCCTCGGCCATTTTCTTGGCCTTGGCGACCGCATCGTCGATCCCGCCAACCATGTAGAAGGCTGATTCGGGAAGGTGATCATATTCGCCTTCGACCACGGCCTTGAACGATGCGACGGTGTCTTCCAGTGCCACGAACTTGCCGGGGATGCTGGTGAAGACTTCGGCGACGTGGAACGGCTGCGACAGGAACTTCTGGATCTTGCGCGCGCGCTGGACGGTCAGCTTATCTTCTTCGGACAATTCGTCCATGCCAAGAATGGCGATGATGTCCTGCAGGCTCTTGTATTTCTGCAGCGTTTCCTGAACGCGGCGAGCCGTTTGGTAATGCTCTTCGCCCACAACGCGCGGTTCGAGCACGCGGCTGGTGGAATCGAGCGGATCAACCGCAGGATAGATGCCCAGTTCGGAAATCGCACGGTTCAGCGTGGTGGTGGCGTCCAAGTGAGCGAATGACGCGGCTGGTGCCGGATCGGTAAGGTCATCTGCGGGAACGTAAATCGCCTGCACCGAGGTGATCGACCCCTTGTTGGTGGAGGTAATGCGTTCTTGCAGATTGCCCATGTCGGTCGACAGGGTTGGTTGATAGCCCACTGCAGAAGGAATACGGCCGAGTAGTGCGGACACTTCGGAACCGGCCTGCGTGAAGCGGAAGATGTTGTCGACGAAGAACAGGACGTCCTGGCCTTCTTCATCGCGGAAATATTCCGCCATCGTCAAGCCGGACAGGGCAACCCGGGCACGCGCGCCCGGTGGTTCATTCATCTGGCCGAACACCAGCGCCACCTTGGAACCTTCGGACGTCGCATTGCCGTCCGCATCCTTGGCGATAACGCCGGCGTCGAGAAATTCGTGATAAAGGTCGTTACCTTCGCGGGTACGTTCACCCACACCGGCGAACACGGACACGCCGCCGTGGCCCTTGGCGATGTTGTTGATCAGTTCCTGAATCAGAACCGTCTTGCCCACGCCGGCACCGCCGAATAGTCCGATCTTGCCGCCCTTGGCGTATGGTGCGAGCAGGTCGATCACCTTGATTCCGGTGACGAGGATGGCGCTTTCGGTCGACTGGTCGACAAACAGCGGAGCCTCGGCATGGATCGGGTTACGTTTTTCAGCGCCGACCGGGCCGCGCTCGTCAATCGGCTCGCCGACAACGTTCATGATGCGGCCGAGTGTCTTGGGACCAACAGGCACGGTAATCTGCGAACCGGTGCTGGTCACGCTCTGGCCGCGGGTGAGGCCTTCGGTGGCGTCCATCGCGATGCAGCGCACGGTGTTTTCACCGAGATGCTGCGCGACTTCGAGCACGAGTTTGTTGCCGTTATTGTCGGTTTCCAGCGCGGTCAGGATCGACGGCAGTTCCCCGGGGAACGCCACATCGACGACGGCGCCAATGATCTGGCTGATGGAACCAGCAGTAATCTGGTTAAGTACGGGAGCGGTGGCCATGGTAGGTTTCCTGCCTTGCGGGTTATTCGGCGCCGTGATCGGCGCAAGTGGTTTCGGGATTGGCGATGGTCCAAGCACCATCGACCGGAGTGATGGTCGCCTTGTGACGAAGATATTCGTCATCGCCGAGGCCATATTCGCACACTGCGTCGGTTGAACCGAGCCCGGCGCGCTTGCAAACCGATTTGTTGACCGGCTCGGCCTCGGGACATGCGGCCGCGAAAGCTGCGGTAAAGATTGCGTTGTCTGGAGCCGGGAGTGACGGCGCAGCAGGAACGGCAGCGGCTTGCGTTGCTACGGGTTCAGGGGCCGGTTCCTGTCCGCAGGCGGCCAGAACCATTACGGGAAAGAGGAATGTCAGTTTCTTCACAGCGCTTCTGCTCCGGCAATGATTTCGATTAGTTCGGTTGTAATTGCGGCCTGACGGCTGCGGTTATACTGGATGGTCAGCTTGTCGATCAATTCGCCTGCATTGCGCGTCGCATTGTCCATCGCGGTCATCGATGCGCCCTGTTCCGAAGCGTTGTTTTCCAGCAGCGCACCAAATATCTGGGTACGCAGGTAACGTGGCAGCAAAGCCTCGAGGATTTCTTCCTCGCCGGGTTCATATTCCACAACGGCACCGGTCTCTGCCGGAGCGATTTCTGGAGCAGGGACCGGAATGATCTGTTGCTGCGTCGGTTCCTGCGTCAGCGCGGATTTGAAGTGACTGAAAAATAGATGCGCGACATCGAATTTGCCGCTTTCATACATTTCGACCAGCTGATCCGCGATGCCTTCGGCTTCGCCGTAACCCGGCTCGCGCACTTTGGTGGTGTCGAATTCGGTGCCGACACTGTTCGGGAAGGCGCGCTTGATTGGTGCGCGGCCTTTTTTGCCGATCAGGAAAAACTCGATGTCTTTGCCATCGTCTTCCAGCTGGCGGGCCTTGACCAAGGCGGCGCGGACGATGTTCGCATTGAACGCACCGGCCAGGCCTTTGTCGGAATTGGCAACCACCAGCAGGTGGCGCTTGTCCGAACCGGTCCCGGCGAGCAATTTCGGCGCATCGTCGCCGCTGACTTTGGAGGCGAGCGCCGCCATTACGCTAGCCAGACGGCTGGCATACGGGCGTGCGGCTTCGGCAGCTGCCTGCGCCTTGCGCAATTTTGCCGCCGCGACCATTTGCTTGGCCTTGGTGATCTTCTGGGTCGATTTAACCGACCCGATCCGATCCTTGAGTGCTTTAAGCGAGGCCATTTCGGCTCCCTAGTTCTCTGAAGGCTTAGGCAAAAATCTTGGCGAATGCGTCGAGCGCGGAAACCGTGCTCTTCTTCACATCGTCATCGAAATTCTTGGATGAGCGGATCGTGCCCAGAATATCGCTATGTTCCGCGCGCATGTGGATCAACATGGCTTCCTCATATTCAACCACCCGGTTGGCAGGGATCGCGTCGAGATAACCGTTGGTCCCGGCGAAGATCGATACGGTCTGCTCTTCGAACGGCAGGGGCGAGAACTGGGGCTGCTTGAGCAGTTCCACCAGCCGCGCACCGCGATTAAGCAGTTTTTGCGTCGAAATATCGAGATCCGAACCAAACTGCGCGAAGGCAGCCATTTCACGGTATTGCGCCAGCTCCAGCTTGATCGAGCCTGACACTTTCTTCATCGCCTTGGTTTGGGCAGCACCGCCGACACGGGATACTGACAGACCGACGTTGATCGCTGGGCGAACGCCCTGATAGAACAGTTCGGTTTCGAGGAATATCTGGCCGTCGGTGATCGAAATCACGTTGGTCGGAATATAGGCGGACACGTCACCCGCCTGCGTTTCAATGATCGGCAAGGCCGTCAGCGAACCGCCGCCGTGGGTGTCATTCATCTTCGCCGCACG
>JBBKWK010000217.1:0-11276 GCA_037968915.1 Pontixanthobacter sp. | reverse complement strand
CCCAAGCTTGTTTATGGCCGGATGACCGGATGGGGGCAGGACGGCCCTTATGCGCAAGCCGCGGGGCATGATATCAATTACATCGCCCTGTCCGGCGCACTGTATCATTATGGGCGAGCGGGCGAGAAGCCGACCCCGCCGATCAATATGGTCGCCGATTTCGGCGGTGGCGGGATGATGCTGGCATTCGGGATGGTCAGTGCGTTGCTAGCAGTGGCCCGAGGCGAAAAAGGCCAGGTGGTGGACGCTGCAATGACCGATGGGTCAGCCCTGCTGATGAGCATGATCTGGGGTCTGCGCAATGCCGGAAGATGGTCCGACAAGCGCGGCGCAAATATGCTCGATACCGGCGCGCATTTCTATGACACCTATGAATGCAGCGACGGTGAATACATCTCCATCGGATCGATCGAGCCGCAATTCTATGCCGAATTACGCCGGATTGCCGGACTGGCCGAAGAGAGTGAATTCGACGCGCAGATGAATCCCGCAACATGGCCCGCGCTGAAAAACCGCCTAACCAATTTGTTCAAGTCGAAAAGCCGCGCGCAATGGTGCGAATTAATGGAACATACCGATGTATGTTTTGCGCCGGTCTTGTCCATGGCCGAGGCGCCGGCCCATCCGCATAATGCCGCGCGCGGAACTTTTGTGGAGGTGGGCGGCGATCTTCAGCCTGCCCCCGCGCCGCGCCTGAGCGGTACGCCGCCGCCTGCGCCCTCACCGGAAAAAGCAGCCGGGGCCGATACAGACGCCGTGCTTGCATCGATTGGTTTCGCCCCCGAAGATATTACCCGCCTGCGCGACATCGGCGCGGTCGGCTAAACATACATTCCAACAGGAAATTCCCATGCTCGATATGTCCACCCGTTTTGCTTTCAATGAAGATCACGCCATGTTCCGTGACACGGTGCGCAAGGTGTTTGCCGAACACATGGTTCCCTTTCTCGATAAACATGAGGAAGAGGGTATTGTCGGACGGGAGGCGTGGAAAGCGTTGGGCGAGGCGGGCATGCTATGCCCCACCATCAGTGAGGAAAACGGCGGTTTGGGCCTCGATTTCGGATACAATGTGGTGATTGCGGAGGAGCTGGCTTACATCGGATCCTCCGCCGGATTCACCCTCCAGAACGACATTACAGTCAATTATTTCGAGCGGCTGGGGACCGAGGAACAGCGGCTGAAATATCTGCCCGGGATGATCACCGGCGATGTAATTACCGCCATTGCGATGACCGAACCGGGCGCCGGATCGGATCTGCAAGGAGTGCGCACTTCGGCCAAACGGGACGGCGATGATTATATAATCAACGGTTCCAAAACCTACATCACCAACGGCCAGAATTGTGACGTGGTGATCGTGGTGGCCAAGACCGACCCGAGCCAGGGCGCCAAGGGAACATCATTGTTGTTGGTCGATGCCGGGACGGAGGGCTTCGAGCGTGGACGAAATCTCGACAAGATCGGACAGCATTCCGCCGACACTTCCGAGCTGTTCTTCAGTGATGTCCGTGTGCCGAAGGAAAATCTGCTCGGCGGAGAAGGGCGGGGGTTCATTCATCTGATGGAAGAATTGCCGCAGGAACGCCTGTCCATCGCGGTCACCAGTCAGGCCAGCGCGCAGCGCGCATTCGACGAAGCGGTCAGCTATACCAAGGACCGGAAGGCGTTTGGTCAGACGGTGTTCGAATTCCAGAATACAAAATTTACTCTCGCCGGACTGGCTGCGGAATTGCAGGTCGGCTGGGCGCATCTCGACTGGGCGCTTAAACGGCATGTTGCAGGGGAATTGACCACTGCAGAGGCTTCCTCCGCCAAGCTGTGGCACTCCGAATTGCAGGGCAGAGTATGCGATGCAGCGCTGCAATTGCATGGCGGCGCAGGCTATATGAACGAATATATGATTGCCCGGTTGTGGCGCGATGCCCGTGTGACACGAATCTTTGGCGGCACCAGCGAGATCATGAAAGAAGTGATCAGTCGGAGTTTGTAATTAAGCGATAAACCCTTTCACTTCGGCCATGAAATCATCGAACCGGTCATGGTGCACCCAGTGCCCGGCGCGGTCATAATCCGAGACGCTGACGTTATTGCCGAAATGTTTGATCCGTCCATCTTTCACCGGGTTGGAGGCCCAGCTGTCATTTCCGTAAATCAACCGCGTGGGGCAAGTGATCCGGCCCCAGACTTCCTGTAATTGTTCCTGCGTCCAATCGTCGGGCGGCCAAGCGTGCAGGTGAGGGTCGAATTTCCAGCTGAAGGTTCCATCTTCGTTGCGTATCACTGCATGGGTGGTCAGGTGATGGGCCTGATCGCGGGTGAGGTAGCTGTTCGCTTCATGCATCCGATCCAGCGCATCTTTAAAGCTGGGATAGCGTTTGGGCAGGCGGGCAGACGCCTCGCGCTTTTGATCGATCCAGTCGGTCCAATGGGTATGGAAGGGAATGCTGCGCATTTTCTCCAGACGTTCAGGACTGGGGCCGAGTCCCTCAATTGCGACCAGTTTGCGGACATTGTCGGGATAAAGGCCGGCGTAGCGGATCGAGACATTGCCGCCCATCGAATGCGCGACAATCGTAACCGGGGCCAGCTCCAGCTGGTGGATCAACTGTGCCAGATCATAGACATAGCCGATCGTCGGATAATAACCACTTTCGTTCCAGCTGCTGTCCCCATGTCCCCGCTGATCGGGACAAATTACGTGCCAATCCTTGCGCAATTCTTCTGCTGCCCAATCCCAGCTGCGACAATGGTCGCGCCCGCCATGCAGCAGGATCAACGGAGGGGCATCCTGATTGCCCCAATCGGCATAATGCAGCCTGGTACGCTGCGAGATATAGGACTGCGATGTGGGTCCGATTAGATCCATAATGCGAACTCGACTTCCATTTGCACATATCTAACTAAGTGATACAACACGGCCATATCCCTTCTGACGAAAAGGTCCACCATGCCCGTAATCGACGTTCCTCAGCCCGCCTATATGGAAGATGAAGAAATCTCCATCTTCCACGATGCTGTTGGCAAGTTTTATGATCAGCATGCGCCGGAAAAACGGGTGCTGAAATGGCGTGAAGATGGCCAGGTTGAGCGCGAATTCTGGCGCGAGGCTGGTGCGGCAGGCCTGCTGGGCGTGTCAGTACCGGAAGAATATGGCGGCCATGGCGGCGATTTCCGCCACGATATGGTGGTGGTGAACCAACAGGCCAACAAAGGCGTCGAAGGTTTCGCCGCGTCGCTGCACAATGTCATTATCCTGCCCTATCTGGTCCGGCACGGCACCGAAGAACAAAAGAAAAAGTGGTTACCCAAGCTGGTTTCGGGCGAACTGGTATCGGCCATCGCGATGAGCGAACCTGCCGCCGGATCCGATCTCCAGAGTATCACCACCACCGCGATCAAAGACGGTAATGGATACAAGATCAACGGATCGAAGACCTTCATTTCCAACGGACAGAATGCGGATTTCATTATCGTGGTGGCCAAGACTGATCCAAGCGAAGGCCATAAGGGTATCTCGCTGATATGTCTTGAAACCGAAGGAGCGGACGGATTTCAGCGCGGCAAGAAGCTCGACAAGATCGGGCTGGATGCGCAGGATACGTCGGAATTGTTCTTCGACGATGTGTTTGTGCCGGCCGACAATGTGCTGGGCGGGGTCGAAGGCACGGGCTTTTACCAGCTGATGGGCGAATTGCCGCAGGAACGCCTGCTGATCGCGATTCAGGCGATGATCACCATCGAAAAGGCGCTGGAGGTCACAGTTGAGTATGTGAAGGAGCGCAAGGCATTCGGGAAGACCATCTGGGATTTCCAGAATACCCAGTTTACGCTCGCCGATCTGAAGGCACGGGGCACGGCGGCCAAGGTGTTTGTCAATGATTGTACCGCCAAATTGCTGAGGGGCGAGCTGGACGTTACCACCGCCTCCATCGCCAAATATTGGGTCACGGAATTACAGGGCGACGTGGTCGACAAATGCCTGCAACTGCACGGCGGCTGGGGCTATATCAATGATTACCCCATCGCCCGGATGTTCCGCGATAGCCGGGTCAGCCGGATCTATGGCGGGTCGAACGAGATAATGAAAATGCTCATCGCAAGATCAATGTGAGCCGCCACTGATGAGCGAAGCCGACCCCCCTTTCCGCGTCCCCAAGACGGCCGAACTGGTCGCCGACACGATCCGCAAACGGATCGTGCAGGGTGAGTTGGGGGAGGGCGATACGCTGCCGCCCGAAGCGCAATTGGTCGAACAATTCGGCGTGTCACGCCCGACCTTGCGTGAAGCATTCCGAATCTTGGAAACCGAGCGACTTATTACCGTCACTCGCGGATCGCGCACTGGCGCTCGGGTCAGCCTGCCGCGTGTCGCCAATGTGGCGCGCTATGCGAGCTATTGGATGCAGGCAGCGGATGTTGCGGTCAGCGATATTTACGAAGCGCGTCTGGCGCTGGAACCCTATGTGGTGCGTAAATTGGCAGCCAATCCCGATGTGGTATCAGTCGTGCGATTGCGCGACGAAGCAGACAAATTGTCGATGCTGTATGAAAGCGATCGGGAGCGCGAATATTTGATTGCTTCGGCTGAATTTCACCGCGTGCTGATGGAAGTGGGCGGCAACGAAACGCTGCATTTCCTGACGCGGGTGTTGCAGGATGTGATCGAGCAATATCAGGCGCGCTATATTCCCAGCCATTCCGAAGAGGCGGAACGCAAGACAGCGATGCGGCGCGGAGTCAGATCCATCGTCAAACTTATCGATTTGATCGAGGCAGGTGACGCCAACGCAGCAGAGGCACATTGGCGATTGCATCTGTCCAACACTAACGCCGTTTGGGGCATCGAGCGGTCATTACGGGAAGTGCTGGCGACCTAAGCTCGCTCGTTCACCAAGCGGCCCTCACCCGATGGGGCGTTCGCCAACAATCGACAGTCCGTATCCTTCCAGTGCCACCAGCGAATGGTGCGAATTGGTCAGCAATTCCATGTCCTGCACGCCAAGCTCTGCCAGAATTTGTGCACCGACGCCGTAATCGCGCAATTCCTCAATATCGCCAGGCGCCGCCTCGCCTTTGTGAGCCTTGGTCATGATTGTAAAACCGCCAGCCATGATCTTGTTGATCACCACAATCACCCCGGCACCTTCTTTGGCGATGATTTCCATGCTTTTCTGCAATTGGCCGGTCCGCGTGCTATCTTCGGCGAAAATGTCGGTAAACAGATTAAGCAGATGCATCCGCACCAGCGTCGGCTTGGCCGGATCGACCTTGCCGAGCGTCAGCGCCAGCGTATCGTCACCGGTAGCCTTATTGTGGAAGCTCATCGCATTCCATGTCCCGCCAAAGCGGCTGATAAAGCGCGATTCAGCGCGCTTTTCGACCATATGGTCATGCTTGCGGCGATAGGCAATCAGATCACGAATGGTGCCGATTTTGAGATCGTGCTTGCGCGCGAAATCAATCAGATCGTCCATCCGCGCCATCGTGCCATCATCATTCATGATCTCGCAGATCACGCCCGATGGATTGAGACCGGCAAGACGCGAAATATCCACCGCTGCTTCTGTATGTCCGGCGCGGACCAGTACACCGCCTTCGCGGGCAACCAGCGGGAAGACATGGCCCGGTGTAACGATGTCATCCTTGGTCTTCGATGCATCGATTGCCACGCTGACGGTACGGGCACGGTCGCCCGCGCTGATTCCGGTGGTGACACCTTCACGCGCTTCAATTGAGGTGGTGAATGCGGTTTCGTGCCGCGTGCGGTTGTACTGGCTCATTAATTCGAGGCCAAGCTGGTCGCAGCGCTGTTTGGTCATGGTCAGGCAAATCAGCCCGCGTCCATGGCTGGCCATGAAATTGATTGCCTGCGGTGTCGCCATTTGCGCCGGGATCACCAAATCGCCTTCGTTTTCGCGGTCTTCATCGTCGACCAGCACGAACATCCGGCCATTACGGGCCTCGTCGATAATCTCCTCGATCGTGGCGAGAACCGGGCGATCATCATTCGCGATGATGAAGCTGGCGAGCTTGCCCAGCGTGTCTGCCGTGGGGTTCCATTGTTCGTCGGTACAATCACGCAATGAATTGGCGTGGAGACCAGCAGCCCGGGCAATCGCCGCGCGGGACATGGAACCCGCATCCACGAGCGTGCGAATCTTTTGTTGGATAATCTGAGGAGTATATTGGGTCATGTGAGCTACAATACACACCGCAATGTTGGATTCCAAGACCAAAATCACATTATAATGTGAATTGACGTGGTGCTGTCGCGATATGCCTTCTCATCTAACGCAATCAGCCCTTTAAGTCTGGGCGAGGGCAATCCTTTCCCCGGTTTTTCGCTCAGAATTGATCCGCTAAGTGGAGAACTGCGCTCCGCCTACCCCACAGATCTCGCGGTCTGTTCAGCTTGCTGTTACCGGCCTGTCATGTAGTGTACGCATGGGGACCAGACGGAGTAGTTTATGATTCTAGGGGTTCCGTGCCGGTTCGCAATCGTTGCGACCGTCGCTCTGATGGCAGCGCCTGCCAGTGCAGATGTATTGGAAATAGGCGAAGACGGTGCCCGCTGGATTGCAGGCCCGCTTGCTTCTGCGTCCATCGCCGATCCCAGCCGCATGCCTGCTTTACCCGTAGAATTGGGTGCCGATTACCGCGTCCCTGCGGGAGCTTACGCAAATCCGGCAATTCACAGCGCCATTATTCCTCCACAATTCGCTGCGAAGGTTCATGAATTGGCAGCGCGTTTTGATCTCAGCCCGACGCTCATCGAGGCTCTTGTGTGGCAGGAAAGCCGCTGGCAGCCGAACGCGCTATCGCCGGTTGGCGCACGAGGGCTGGCCCAACTGATGCCGGGCACTGCGCGCGAAATGGGCGTCGACCCTGATGATCCGTTCGCCAATCTGGAGGGCGGGGCGCGCTATTTGCGCCAGCAGTTGGACCGGTTCGATGGTGATCTGGAAAAAGCGTTGGCAGCCTACAATGCCGGCCCCGGACGGGTTATTCGCGCAAATGGCATACCGCGCATCCGCGAGACCCAAAATTACGTAGGGTCGATTATCGGCCGACTATCCAATCACTCGCGGAGTATCGAATAAATGCGCGCCTTGTCCCGTTTTGTTGCTGTCATTCTTGCCTTTAGCCCGGGTGCTGCGATGGCGCAGGCTGCCGATCCGCAAGGCTCCGGACCGATCGTCGCCGCGCTCGGATGGCTGCAGGGCACGTTGCTGGGCAATGTCGCTACCGCAGTCGCGGTAATGGCAGTGGCTGCAGTTGGCTTTATGATGCTGACCGGCCGGATGAACTGGCGTTTTGGGGCGACAGTCGTGATCGGCATTTTCATCCTGTTCGGTGCGGGCACGATTGTCGCTGGCATTCAGGGCGTTTCAGGGGGTTGATGTAAGATGGAACTTGTCCGCCATCCCGTCCACCGCGCGCTGACCCGCCCTCAGATGTTTGCCGGTGTTACGCTCAATTTTTTCATCATCAACATGCTGGTGACGGGGGAGGCGTTCCTAATCTTGAAGAGTTTCTGGATTATTCCGATACCGATTATCATGCATGTAATCGGCTATTTCGCCTGTTTACGTGAACCGCGGGTGTTCGACCTGTGGCTGACCAAGGTCAGCCGCTGTCCACGGGTCAAGAATTGGAAACGCTGGGGCTGCAACAGCTATGCCGCTTAAGCGCGGTATGACTCAAGGCCTGAGGAGGGCCGTATAAGTATGAGCAAGTGGATCGGAGCCGCCGCATGGAGCGCAAAGGAAGCCCGCGCGGGTGACCGGCTGCCCTATGCCCGCCTGATCGACCAGCACACGATGCTGCTACGCGATGGATCGGTGATGTCCGCAATCCAGGTGCCCGGTCTGCTGTTTGAAACCGAAGATAGCGCCGCGCTGAATGCCCATGCTGCGACGCGCGAAGTCATGCTGCGTTCCACCTTGGATGCGCGCTTCGCCCTGTATCACCATGTCATCCGCCGCCGAGTGGAAATTGATCTGACAGCCGAATTTGACGATCCGCTTTCGGCTCATATCGACGCGCGGTGGAAAGAACGGTTGGGGAGCGGTTCGCTGTTCATCAACGACCAATTTATCACGCTCATCCGCCGTCCGGCACGGGGGAAGGCAGGAATTGCCGAGCGACTGGCCAAGATGTGGAATCGGAAGGGCAAAAGCGAGGTCGAGGCCGACCCCAAGGATATCCGTAGCTTGAAGGGCGCCGCCACCGGCATGATCGCTTCGCTCGGAGCATATAACGCGCAATTGCTGGGCGATTACTCGGGTTCGACTGACCGGACCAACAATGAAATTCTCGAGCTGCTGAGCGCGCTGTATAATGGCGAGATGCGGCCTGTTCGCCGCCCGTCCGATGATACCGATATTGGCCTGATGTTGCCTTATCGCCGCGCCAGTTTCGGGCTGGATGCGATGGAATTGCGCGGCAGCGGCGCGCCCGATTTTTCCGCCATGCTCAGCCTGAAAGACTATCCTGACGCGACCTCACCGGGCCTGATGGATGGACTGCTGCGGCTACCCTATGAAATGGTGGTGAGCGAAAGCTACGCCCCGTCCGAACGACAAACTGCGCGCGAGCGGATGGATCTGGCGATCCGGCGTTTGCGCTCTGTCGACGAGGAAGCCGCCGCCGAACGGGCGGATATGCTGGCCGCACGCGATGCGTTGGGCAATGGCGCAGTTGGCTTTGGCGATCACCACCTGACGGTGCAGGTCCGTTCAGCCGATCTCGCACAGCTTGATGATGCCACCGCCGCCTGCGCCGCCGCGCTGGCCGACACAGGCGCAATTGCGGTGCGCGAAGACACCAATCTGGAACCGTCCTTCTGGGCGCAGTTCCCGGGCAACGAGCAATACATCGTCCGCCGCGCAATGATTTCCAGCGCCAACATGGCCAGCTTCGGATCTCTGCACGGTTTTGCACTGGGGCAGGCGGGCGGCAATCACTGGGGCGATGCGGTCACACTGCTGCAAACCACCAGCGCGACACCGTTCTTCTTCAATTTTCACCACGGCGATCTGGGCAATTTCTCGGTCATCGGACCATCTGGTTCGGGCAAAACCGTAGTGATGAATTTCCTCGCTGCGCAGGCCCAGAAATTCAAACCCCGCACCGTCCTGTTTGACAAGGATCGCGGCGCGGAATTGTTCGTGCGCGGGATCGGCGGACGGTATGACCGGATCAGCGCGGGTGAGCCAACCGGCTTCAATCCGCTGGCTTTGCCCGACACTGCCACAAACCGCGCCTTCCTGCGCGATTGGCTTGGCGTGTTGCTGAAGGCGGACGGGCCGGAGGAACTGGCCACCATCGCGCAGGCGGTCGACGCCACCTATGGCAACGATCCATCATTGCGGCGTCTGCGGCATTTCAAGGAATTGCTATCCGGCGCCCGCAGGCCGCAGCCAGGCGATCTGCCTGACCGGCTGTCTGCTTGGATCATGGATGGTGAGAATAACTGGCTGTTCGACAATGCGGAGGATCAGCTCGATCTGACCAACCGTGTGCTTGGTTTCGACATGACCGCGCTGCTTGAAAATCCGAAATTGCGTACGCCGACGATGATGTATCTGTTCCACCGGATTGAGGAGCGGTTGGATGGCAGCCCGACCATGATCCTGATCGACGAAGGCTGGAAAGCGCTGGATGACGAGGTGTTCGCCGCGCGCATTCGGGACTGGCTCAAGACCTTGCGGAAACGCAATGCGTTGGTCGGTTTCGCCACCCAGAGCGCGCGCGATGCGCTGGAAAGCCGCATTTCAACCGCGCTGGTCGAACAGACCGCGACGATGATCTTCATGCCCAATTCGCGTGCCAGGCCGGAGGATTACTGCGATGGCTTTGGTCTGACGGAACATGAATTGGCGTTGATCCGCTCGCTTCCGGCGCACAGCCGTTGCTTCCTGGTGCGCCAGCCCGATGCGTCGGTGGTGGTGCGGCTCGACCTGTCAAATGCGCCTGAAGTGCTGACGGTACTGTCTGGCCGTGAAAGCTCCGTTCGGCGGCTCGATCTGCTCCGGGCCGCAGTCGGCGATAATCCGGCGGATTGGTATCCGCCGCTGACGGGACATGCTTGGCCCGGCGCTGCGGTAGCGAACGATGATCTTGGATTGCCGGCAGACGGGGCCGCTTCGTCAGACTCTGGCGATCTGCCAATGCAACAGGCTGCGGAATGAGCGTTAATTGCCAGAATGCCGCAAATGCGGTTGGCAATGGCGTGGCCGCCGCGCTGCAAGGTGTGGACTGTGTTGCCTCAGAAATGACGGGCGAGGCGTTCGGGCGCTTGTTCGCGCCGGGCGGCGCGCTGGGCCCTGCGCTGTCGATCATCCTGGCGCTGTTTATCGCATTATTTGCTTTCGGTCTGTTTTTCGGACGGACCAATCTCAGCGTCCGGTCGCTGGTTCCGCGGATGATTACGCTGGGCCTGGTGCTGACCTTTGCGACCAGTTGGATCGCCTATCAGGCGGTGGTGTGGAACCTCGCGATTGCAGCACCTGATTATCTGGCCTCGACGCTGACAGGCGATGCCGGATCGGCTACGACAACTTTCGCGAACAAGATCGACATCGTATTTGGGGCAATCGAACAGGCTACTCAGACCCAAACCGGGCAGAATGGCCAAAATCCAGACATCTCCGCATTCTCGCCAGAGGGCATGCTTTGGCTTGGCGCAATGTTGCTGTTGCTCGGCACAGTTGGAGTGCTGGTTACCGCGCGTATCGGGCTGGCGGTACTCGTCGCATTGGGGCCGATCTTTGTGGTGATGGCGCTGTTCAATGGCACCCGCGGATTGTTTACTGGCTGGCTCAAGGGTGTGGTGATGCTGGCGCTAACCCCGCTGTTTGCGGTGCTCGGAGGCGGCGTGATGCTGGAACTTGCGGTGCCGGTCTTGTCTTCGCTTGCACAGACACCTGGCGAGGTGGCAGCACGGCCAGCAATGGCGTTCTTCATGATCGGCGCGGTGCATGTCGCGCTAATGATCATGGTCCTGAAGGTTGCGGCCACGATGGTTTCGGGCTGGCGCGTGTTCGGACTGGTCCAGGAAAAGGGCGCGGACGGTGTAACGCAAACGGTTTACACCATCCCGCAAACAAGCGGCGGCGCCCATCAAGCCCAAGCAGCGAATGCCACTGCCGGTACTTCACCTTCACGCCAGATACCTATTTCCGCGGTTACCACCAGCGCCCCGGCGAATGATCCCGGTACTGGCCTGGCTCCGGCTGCAACGCGCGAGACCCGCATCTTCAACAATTCAA
>JBBKWK010000216.1:0-4896 GCA_037968915.1 Pontixanthobacter sp. | reverse complement strand
GAAATAATGGAGCGGGCGAGGCGATTCGAACGCCCGACCCCAACCTTGGCAAGGTTGTGCTCTACCCCTGAGCTACGCCCGCTCACTATTGTTCCCTTGGGGTCCCCGTAAAGGGTTCACAAGGCCCGCAGGCCCGGTGGGGAAGCGGGCAACTAGCAGCGGTCACGCAGCCTAGCAAGGGGAAAATAATCCCTGTAATCACTCCAGCAACAAGTCCTGCGATTGGCCCTTCACATATGCTGTGAAAGGCCCACATTGGGGTTTAAGCCCGAACCATTCGGCAGACAGCAGATGATGGGCCAATTACTGGCCGGATAATAGGAGTGCACTTTGGCCAGCATGGGTCTCAATATTGACGAGCAGAAAGCCGTCGATCGTTTCAAGCAGGATATTGTCGAACCTTCGATGACCAAACTGGTCGTGCTCGATTTTTGGGCCGAATGGTGCGGCCCATGCAAGGCGCTGACGCCGTTGCTGGAGAAGGTCGCAGCCGAATATGCGGACAAGGGAGTGATCCTGGCGAAGGTGAATGTGGACGAGGAGCAATTCATTGCGTCCCAGTTCCAGGTGAAATCCATCCCCACGGTTTATGCGATGTTTCAGGGCCAGCCAGTTGCGGATCTGACCCAGGCGCGGACCGAGACACAGCTGAAACAGGTGCTCGACCAATTACTGGAAAAGCTGCCGGTCGAAACGGGCACGCCGGATGGTACACCAGAGCAAGACGTCACCCAATTCATCACCATGGCCGAGCAAGTCCTGGCCGAAGGCGATGCAGAGCGTGCTGCCGGGGTGTTCGGTCAGGTGACCGAGATGGCACCCGACAATGCTGCAGCCCATGCGGGTCTGATCCGGGCGCTGATCGCGCTTGGTGAAACGCAGGAAGCGCAGGGAGTGCTGGATGCTCTTGATCCGGCGCTGAAGGATGATCCGCTGATCCAGGCGGCGGCTTCGGCATTGGAGCTAGCCGGAACTCAGGTCGATGAAGGTGAATTGCAGGCTTTGCGGGCTGCGGCGGCAGAGCGCCCTGCCGACATGGACGCGCAATTTGCCTTTGCCGAAGCAGCCTATGCCGCGAAATCCCGTGACGAGGCCGCAGATACGCTTCTGGCTATGATTGAAGCGGACGGTGAATGGAATGACGGCGCGGCGAAAGCCAAATTACTGCAGATTTTCGAAGCGGTTGGCCTGGAAGATCCCTGGGTTGTGACCACGCGGCGACGACTTTCTACTTTGCTGTTCGGTTAAGCGGATGGCAAAACGCCTGTCTATTTTCCCGTTAACCGGCACAATATTATTGCCCGGATTGCAATTGCCGCTGCATCTGTTCGAACCGCGTTACCGGGCCCTCGCCAGTGATGCCCTCGCCCGCGACCGGCGAATCGCAATGATCCAGCCGCAGCGCCCATCGGAAGGTGCGCCGTTGTTCGATGTCGGTTGTGTTGGTCGGATCGGTGAATTCGAAGCATTGCATGATGGCCGGTTCAATCTTGTGCTGCAGGGGGAACAACGGTTTCGGGTCCTGCGGGAATTGGATGTCACCACCCCGTTCCGGCAGGTCGAAGCCGAGCTGATCGAGGATGACGAGAACGAAGCCCTGAGCAGTGTCGAGCGTGCAGGTTTTGAACATGAGGCGAAACGCTTCGCCGATGCGCAGGGATACAGCGTCGATTGGGATTCAGTTGCCCGGCTCGATGACATGTCTTTGATTAACGGAGTTTCCCAGATCGCACCGTTCGATCCCGCAGCCAAACAGGCCTTGCTCGAAGCGAACGACATCGCCAGCCGCTGCGAATTACTGGTCCAACTAATGCAATTCTTCGGCCGCCGCGACGGCGATGATGATCGGGTGACTCTTCAGTAGGGGTTTTGTTTTGACCTCAAGCGCCGGAGTTTTTGTTTGGCCTCAAACGCCGGCGGTCGCATTCGCTCCCTTAGGCTGCCGCGACCAAGATCATTTGGCTTCTATCGATAGCTTGGAATGGCCGGTCCGCGACCAGCGGACCGCAAGGCCGACCGGCCGCCCGAGCTTATGCGAGGAAAGCCAAGCGGGCGGATGCCCGCGCCCGGCGCCTGAGGCTAAAGAAAAGAAGCCCGCACCCCGTCGATGACATATTGTGCGGCCAGCGCGGCCAGCAGAACTCCGAGCAGCCTCGTAATTACCGCCTCAACCTGCGTGCCGAAAATCCTCATCAGCGGGCTTGCTGCAATCAGCGCTAGCAAGGTCAGGATCAGCACCGCCGCCAGCGCGCCCAGGATCACCAGCGTGCCCTGAACCCCGCTCGAACCGCTGACCAGCAGCATGACCGAGGCAATCGCGCCCGGCCCGGCAAGCATTGGCATGGCCATCGGAAAGACTGACACATCATCCACCAATGCGGGGTCCGCCATGACCATTTCAGCCCGGTCTTCCCTGCGCTGAGTACGTTTCTCGAACACCATATCGAGGGCGATCAGGAACAGCATGATCCCGCCCGCGATGCGGAATGCATCCAACTCAATGTGCAGCGCATTCAGCAATTCTTCGCCGAACAGCGCGAAACCAAGCAGAATTGCCGCCGCGATAGTGCAAGCTTTGATGGCCATATTGCGCTGCTGCGCGGGCGTCGCATCGCGGGTGAGCCCGGCATAAATCGGTGCGCAGCCCGGAGGGTCGATGACCACGAACAGAGTAATGAAGGCGGAGAGAAATAGTTCGAGCACTTGGGTCAATCCATTTGAGGGATAGAGATTTGGATGACCGGGGCCATAGTTCCGCCAACGGCAGCGGTCCATACGTTGAAATTACGCACACCTTCGCCATTGATGGAGAAATTCCACGCCAAAGTCCTGTCGGCAGAACGCCGTAAGCTGATTTGTTCGGCGGCCGGCACCTCGGTCACTTGACCGCATTCCGCAACTTTGGCGGCGATCATGTCCGATTGCTGCGTCGAGGCCTCTGCCGGCCAACCGAAATCGAACACCCAGCGATAGTCGCCGTTCCGTTCGCGCTGCCAGACCGTATAGCCCATGCCTTGCGTATCGTCATTCGGGTCGACAAAGCTAAAGTGGCTTACGGCAAGTGTGCCATCGCAGCTCGACCATACAGCCAGCGGCTGCCAAACAACCGATTGTTCGGGATCTTTCTGCTCGCTGAGCCACGGTTTCGCCTCGAACGCCCCCTCACGCCCAAACATCAGCGCGCCGTCTGCCGCGTATTTTCGGAAGGCGGTCCATTGGCCATCTTCACGCGCTGTCCGGGCGAAGGCCAGCTCCGTCGCGACGACTCGGCTCGGGTTGGCGACCAGCTTCAGCCGCTGGCCAGCGCCCGCACCGCCAGCGCAGGACGCAAGAGTCAGGGCAGCAATGCAAGCAAAAAGAACTCTCATAATGCCTCGTAAGCCAAGGCAATTCCGGCATTGCGGTGCGCCGCAACCAGCGTGTTGCGTAGCAATACCGCGATGGTCATAGGGCCAACGCCGCCTGGCACCGGCGTGATCGCCCCGGCAACTTCGCTCGCTTCGCCGAACGCCACATCGCCCACCAAACGGCCTTTTTCTTCCCCCTCGGCAGGCGGAAGACGGTTGATACCGACATCGATCACCGTCGCACCGGGCTTGATCCAGTCCCTGCCGATCATTTCTGCACGGCCGACCGCTGCCACGACAATATCGGCGCGGCGAACGACTTCGGGCAGGTTTTTCGTACGGCTGTGGGCAATGGTTACCGTCGCGTTCGCATCCAGCAGCAGTTGCGCCATCGGCTTACCGACGATGTTGGACCGGCCGATCACAACCGCTTCTAGTCCGGATAAATCGCCCAGCCGATCGGTCAGCAGCATCATACAGCCCAGCGGCGTGCAGGGCACAAATCCGCCCCCATGTTTAAAACCCCCGACGGAAAGCCGCCCGGCATTAATTACATGAAATCCGTCGACGTCCTTATCCGGTGCAATCGCGGCGATGATCGCCGTCTCGTCCAGATGCCCGGGCAGCGGCAATTGCACCAGGATACCGTCAACCGCAGGATCGGCGTTCAGCTGTTCCACCAAAGCCAGCAGGTCTTCGTTCGATACATCATCCGGCAGGCGGTGCTCGAAGCTGGTCATATTGGCCGCCAGCGTCGCCTTGCCTTTCGATCGGACATAGACCTGACTGGCCGGATCATCGCCCACCAATACTACAGCAAGGCCAGCCTTGCGTCCCGCCTTGGCCTCGAAATTTGCTGCAAGAACGCCGACCTTTTCGCGCAATTTCAGCGCGAAGGCTTTTCCGTCGATACGCTCTGCAGATCGGCCAACCGATTCCGACGCGGTCATACCCGCATCGCTACATCCTGGAGGATGTAAAGAACCGCATTGATCGCCAGAATCAGGACCATTGGTGAAAAATCGATCGCTCCGGTGGACGGCAGCAAACGCCGAATGGGATTGAGCAGAGGTTCCAACAACATCCCGATCGACCGTTCGATTTGGACAAGAAACTGATTGTCCCGGCTCACCACATTGAACGCGAACAGCAGGCCAATTACGAACCATACGATTACAATCATGCTGATTGCCTGGGCGAGCATCGCCAAGATGCCGATCAATGCGTACATATATTCCTCTTCAAAGTGAGTGTCGGATGGCCTTGCGGCAGGCACGTGTATCAAATGCGTAATACGGTGTTTGCCCCGGAATGCCTAGCCCGCCCGGATCAGCGTGCCTGCCCCGCGTGAGGTAAAGAATTCCAGCAACATCGCATGGGGCACACGCCCGTCCAGCACAACCGCCGCATCGCAACCACCCTCGACCGCATGAATGCAGGTTTCCAGCTTGGGGATCATCCCGCCGCTGATTGTGCCATCATCGCGCAATTGCTTGATCGCCGCCGGGTCGAGATCGGTCAGCAGTTCACCCGATTTATCGAGCACACC
>JBBKWK010000215.1:0-6213 GCA_037968915.1 Pontixanthobacter sp. | reverse complement strand
TCAGATAGTTTGCCGGAGCGCTTTGCCGCGGCCAAGGCGATCTTGATATTGACCTCGTGATCCGAGCAATCCACCCCGGCTGAATTATCGATGAAATCGGTGTTGCAGCGTCCGCCAGCAATCGAGAATTCAATCCGCCCCGCCTGCGTGATACCCAGATTGGCGCCTTCGCCGATTACCTTGGCGCGGATCATGCTGGCGTCGACCCGCAGGCCATCATTCGCTGGATCGCCCACCGCGACATTATTTTCTGCCGAGCTTTTGATATAAGTGCCGATCCCGCCGAACCAGATAAGATCAACCGGGGCGCATAGAATCAGGGAAATCAAGGCTTCGGGCTCAATGGATTTGGCATCGATCCCCAGCGCCTTGCGCGCTTGCGGCGATAGCGGGATTTGTTTCAAGGATCTGCTGAACACTCCGCCGCCCTTGGAAATCAGCGACGTTTTATACTCTTCCCAGCTTGACCGTGGCATGGCGAAAATCCGCGCTCGTTCTTTCCAGCTCGCCGCCGCGTCGGGGTCAGGATCGATGAAAATATGCCGGTGATCGAATGCCGCGACCAATTTGATCGACTTGGATAGCAGCATACCGTTGCCGAACACATCGCCTGACATATCACCGCAGCCCACCACGCGGACCGGATCGCTCTGCACGTCGACGCCTTGTTCCAGGAAATGGCGCTGGACGGAAACCCATGCGCCGCGCGCAGTGATCCCCATCGCTTTGTGGTCATAACCATTTGAGCCGCCGCTTGCGAACGCATCATCGAGCCAGAAATTGCAAGATTCGGCGATGCCATTGGCAATATCGGAAAACGTCGCCGTACCCTTGTCGGCGGCAACCACGAAATAGGGATCTTCCTCATCGTGAATGACTACATTTTCAGGATGGACGACCTTGTCCGCCACGATGTTATCGGTGATCGACAGCAATGTGCGGATGAAAATCTGGTAGCTGGCCCTGCCCTCCGCAGCCCAGGCTTCGCGGTCCTTGTCAGGGGATGGCAGCAATTTGGGATAGAATCCGCCCTTCGCGCCAGTTGGCACGATCACCGCGTTCTTGACCCGCTGGGCTTTCATCAGTCCGAGAACTTCCGTGCGGAAATCGTCCCGCCGGTCAGACCAGCGCAGCCCGCCGCGAGCGACCGGTCCCGCGCGCAAATGGATGCCTTCGACCCGGCGCGAATATACGAAAATCTCCCGCCACGGCACCGGCTTCGGCAAATTCGGCACCAGCCTGGATTCGATCTTGAACGCGAGCGCTTCGGCAGACGGACTGACAAATGCGTTGGTCCGCAGGATCGCGCCGATCAACGCCTGATACTGGCGAAGCAGACGGTCATCGTTGATCGCCGCTACTTGCGAAAGGCCATTCTTGATCGCCGCCTCGGCCTTCTTCGCGGCGGCATCGCGGTCCCCGTCAAACGCCGGATCATGGCCGGCGGTGAACCGCGCAATCAGCGCAATCGTGACCGCAGGCGCGCGGCGCAGCGCATCAACGACGGTGTAGATGGTGAAGGCCATCCCCGCCTGCCGCAGATAGCGATAGAAAGCGCGCAGCCAGTCGGCCTCCTGCGCGGACAGGCCGGTGCCGATCACCAGCCGGTTGAACGGATCATCCTCCGCCGTGCCATTCAGGACTGCGGCAATTGCTTCTTCGATGGCGCCGGATCGTTCGAGTAAATCGGCGACGCGGTCTTCTTCTGGCAGGCCAAGTGTAAAATCATGGATCGCGCCCAATTGCCCGCTATCCAGTATGGTCGGTGTTTCGGCGAGAATGCGAAATCCGAAATTCTCCAGCGCCGGGACCGAATCCGACAATGGCAAAGCGCCGCCGCCGTCGTAAATTTTCAGGCGCAACTGGCCCTCGGGATCGCCCTCCAGATGGTACAGTCTGGCATCGCGCTGCTGCACCGCTCCAGGCATTTGTCCCGGATCGGCGGCGGTCAGATGGCGCATCCGCAAGATATCGAGCGCAGCTTCACCAGCGCCGTACTCGGTGCGATAGGCAGTAGGAAATGCCTCGGCAAAGCGGGTAGCGATGGCTGCTGCGCGCCCGCCTTCCAGATTATGGCCAAGCTCGCTTTCAACCGCTTCCGCCCAGCCGCGAAGCATATTCTGCAGCTGGGTTTCCAGCGCGCTTTCGCTCGCGACATCTTGCCCGCCGCGAATATCCAGTACGAAACGCAGCATCGCCAGATTGCCGCCCTCAACCTGCAGGCTCCAGTCGAGTAATTCCGCGTTTGCACCGGTCTCGAGCAAATTTTCGATCTGCGTGCGGACCTGTGTCGACAGCATGTCACGGGGCAACCAGACAAAGGCGAAGAGATGGCGCGACAGCGCTGCCTGGACCATCGCGAGGCGTGGACGAGGCCGGTCAACCAAACTCATCATGGTGGTCGCGACCCGTTCGACATCGCGCTTGGGAAAGCTGATCATCAGATCGTGCGGCAGCGCGGTCAGCGCGTGGACCAGCGCCTTGCCCGCATGGCCTTTATTGTCGAAGTGGAATTTCTCGATCAGCTCCGCCAGTTGAATCCGCAATCGCGGCACATGGCTTGGCGGCGCGGCGAGAGCGGCGCTCGTCCATACCCCGGCGTGGATCGACAGCGCGGCTACTTTACCGTCTTCGATCACCGGAACGATGAACAGGTCGAGCGGTACCCGGCGGTGGACCTGCGACAGCAGATTGGCCTTGATGATCAACGGTGCTTTCAGCCTTGCCGCTTTAGTTTTGTTGGTCAGGGCCAGATCGAACCAGGCAAAGGCACGGTCATAGGAGGCATCTGCCAACACCTGTTTCGCACTACGGCGGCAAATACCGAGCAATTGGGCATGCGATCCATCCCGCCGCCGGGTCAGATGGCCAAGCTGGGTCAGCATTCCCCCATCGAGCCAGCGCAGCAATTCAGCCCCCTCGCCCTCTCCGATAGTATTGGCGTCGGCGCACATCACATCGCGCAAATTCTGCCAGTCATTCACCGCCGCGCGAACATCGCCCAGCGTGATTTTCAGCACCCTTTCCAGCTCGCGTCGCTGACGGGCATCAATCCGCATGGTTTCGATATAGATCATCGATTCATGCACGAGATTACCAGCAAGTTTCTGGCTGTCCGTCCCGTCTGGAATCGCCGCCAGCTCGCCGTCTTTTGATCGTTCCACCGGAACCACCGGATGCACCAGCCGGTCTATCGACAGGCCCTGCGCGGCAATGGTCGAGGCAATTGAATCGACCAGAAACGGCATATCGTCATTGATAATCGCGATCCGCATAAAGCGGTGGTTGCTGCTGGCGGAAACCAGTGAAATTATCGGTTCGCCAGCATCGCGGCGCCGGGCCGCCTGAAGTAAAAACGCCGCTGCGTCGGTGACCTTGTCACTCTCGAACAGCGTATCGCCGGGCAGCAAGGAATCGCTCAATCGCGCAGCCAGAGCAGCTGTCAGCTGGGCTTTCTTCGATGACGATTTTTGAGTCCTCTTGGCGACTTTGAAACCCATCAATCCTGCTCCTGCGTGCCGCTTTTCTGGCGTATTATTTTGTTGCCGCATCCCGCAGTAAAAATTCACGGGAACTGAAATTCACGGATAGTCCGATGTATTGGCTGCTGCAAGCTGGGCGATACCTATCTAATGCAGCCAACGCCCGGATCAGTACATTCGCTCAATAAAGGAATTGCGATCCCTGGCGGTAAGTATTCGCCCTTTCGCATTGCCCTGGACCATCGCTAACCGGCACTTGGCCCGGCCCCGTTGGCCTTGCATCCGGCCCTTAAGCCCGGCGCGAAAATTATTTTTTGTCCAGTTGCGCCAGATAGCTGGTGGCCACCGCTGCAAAGGGCGTGTCAGGCGCGGTTTCGATCACGGAATTCCAGGTTCTGCGCGCGGCATCATCGCGGCCCGACAGGACTGCGATGACCCCGGCCTCCAGACCGATTTCGGGATCGACCGGTGCCAGCAAGGCGGCTTCTTCGATGAATCGTTGTGCATCTTCCAATGCGCCGAGCCGCCGCGCCAATGTCGCCGACAGCAGCCAGCTCTGCGGATTATAGGGTAGCGCTGTCCGCGCCAAGGTCAGCACATCGCGCGCTTCTGCTCCGCGCTCCAGAGCCACCAGCGCCCGCGCCCGGTCGAGCGCGATTTCGCCTTTCAGCACTTCATTGCCCGCGCTGCCGGCATCGGACTGCGCCCGTTCCAGCGTGGTCAAGGCAGCGGCGGTCTCGCCAAGCGCCAGCTGCGCATTGCCGGCCATCGCGCCCAATTGCGCGCGCGATTTCTGCGCCCCGGGCACGGCCATATCCCGGCCGTTAGCAAATTCTGTCGCGGCTTCGTCCCACCGGCCAAGTTCCACCAGTGCCATACCCAGACATTGCGCGGCGTCGGCTTTCTGGCCCAGCTCGGCAGTCTCGAGCCAGCGGCTCGCATCAGAGTGCGCGGCGTCGGGATTAACCTCGATCAGGGCGACGCAATTGGCCAGCCGGTTGTCGGTGATGCTGTCTTCCGCTTCGCGCCGCTGGGCGGCTTCGCGGTTCAAACGGCGCTGTTCCCACAATTCATCGGGAATGGGGGAGGCGGGCTGAACGGTGGGCGCAGCGCCAACCTGAAGAAGAATTGCGAGTAAAACTGACATTAGGTGCGCTTTCAAGAACCAGTAGACGGCAGCTGGGCAACAATGCTCAGCAGCAATGCGATATCTTCATCGCGGGACAGGCGATGATCGGCCGCTTTTACCAAGGTTACCTGTACATCGTCCGAACAAAGCTGCTGCGCCAATCGCAGGCTCAGTTCCCACGGCACATCGGTATCGTTCTGGCCGTGCAGCAGGCGCACCGGACAGTGAATTGCAATCTCGCTTTCCAGCAGCCGGTTGGCCTCGGCATCATGCCAGAACTTTGCATGGGTTGGGGTGGGGTCAGTGCCGTAGGGATTGTCTTCGAACACCGTCTCTCCCGCTCTCAGCAGAACCTTCAGACTTTCGGGAAAACCCCAATCCGAAAAATCGGGCGCGGCGGCGATGCCGACCATCGCTGCCAGCCGGTCACCAAGTGACAGCGCCACCAGCAGCATCAGCCAGCCGCCCATGGATGATCCGACCAGCACCACCTGCCCGGCACATTTCGCCCCGATCAGTTCACGCACTTCGCCGCGCCACAGGGACAGGCTGCCATCGGCAAAATCGCCCGTGCTGGCCCCGCAGCCCGAATAATCCAGTAGCAGGCACCCGCGCCCATGCGCCTCGGCCCAATCAAACAATGCGGCCGCTTTGCTGCCAGCCATGTCGGACATATAACCGGGCAGGAAGACCAGTGTTGGCCCCGTTCCCGCGTGGTGACGACACGCAATCTGGCGCCCGTCCTGCAATGTATGGAAGTGAATATCGCTCATCGGCGGCACCCTTCACCGATCACCGGTGTTGGCACAAGCCAGCAGCAATCAAATCAGTAAATTTCGGGAAAGTTCAGCGGTTCCGCATTATTGCACGCCGCCAGCAGCAGCAGTGCCAGCAAGGTCAGGAATCGCATTGTCTCAATCCTCCCCTTTCATCTTGCGGGTGTTGGAAGACTCGAATGAATACCGCTTCGATAGCCATAGCAAATGTTTCAGCAATACGAAAGCCGAGCGGCAGCGTGGGGTCATATTTGCCGGTCTCGAATGCGCGCCTCCATCCCACTCTGTCATTTGCGTTCAATTTGTCGGCAAATGGTCTTGGTGACCGAATCGAATCGTCGTAAGTCGCCCGCATGAGCATTCAACCTCCGGCTCCGGACCAATCCCATTCCGCCCTATCACTTGACCGCCGCAGCCTGTTTAAGTCCGGATTGCTCGGGGCTGGACTCGCTGTATTGCCAGCCGCTGCATCTGCATCCGGCATACGCGGCTTTACCCACGGTGTTGCCAGCGGCGAGCCGGGCGCGGCGCAGGTGCTTTTGTGGACCCGGTTCGCCGCGGACACCCCTGTCACCCTGAGCTATGAAGTCAGTGAAACCGTCGATTTCGCGCAAGTAATTTCGGGCGGCGAGGCCGAGGCTTCCCCGGCCCGCGATGGCTGCGTCAAACCCATCGCCACCGGACTGCGCCCGAACAAATGGTATTATTTCCGCTTTATCGCCCCCGATGGTGCGATGTCCGATATCGGTCGCACTCGTACGCTGCCGGTGGGTGACAGTGCGCGCTTTCGGTTGGCCGTGGTCGGCTGTTCCAATTTCGGCTTCGG
>JBBKWK010000214.1:0-15678 GCA_037968915.1 Pontixanthobacter sp. | reverse complement strand
CAGCGCGGAACTGGAACAGATTGGACGGCAAACGCTTGGGCCGCAGCAATTTGCCTTCGCGGCTGAGGAAAACGTCACCGTTCTGGATCGCAGATGGATCGATTTCTTCGCAATCGAGGAAGCTGTTGTACTGGTCGCCCAGATCGCCTTCTTCCTTGGTCACGGCGATCTGTTTGGTCAGGCCGGCGCCCAGCGAATCGGTGCGGGCAACAATGATGCCCTCTTCAACGCCGAGTTCGAGGAATGCGTAACGGATAGCACGGATTTTCTGGAGGAAATCCTCGTGCGGGACGGTAACCTTGCCGTCCTGATGGCCGCACTGCTTTTCGTCCGAGACCTGGTTTTCGATCTGGATCGCACAGGCGCCCGCTTCGATCATCTTCTTGGTCAGCAGGTATGTAGCCTCAGGATTGCCGAAACCGGCATCGATGTCGGCAATGATCGGAACGACATGGGTTTCGTAATTGTCGATCGCCAGCTCAATCCGCTTTGCTTCGACTTCGTCATTGGCATCGCGTGCTGCATCAAGATCACGGAACATGCCGCCCAGTTCGCGGGCGTCTGCCTGCTTCAGGAAGGTGTACAGCTCCTCGATCAACGCCGGGACGGTTGATTTTTCATGCATGGACTGATCGGGCAGGGGGCCGAATTCGCTGCGTAGCGCAGCGACCATCCAGCCGGACAGATACAGGTAACGCTGCTTGGTGCCGCCGAAATGCTTCTTGATCGAGATCATCTTCTGCTGCGCGATAAAACCATGCCAGCAACCCAGCGACTGAGTATACTGAGCGGGGTCTGCATCATAGGCAGCCATATCCTGACGCATGATTTTGGCGGTATAGCGGGCGATATCGAGGCCTGTGTGGAAGCGGTTCTGCAATTGCATCCGCGCTGCCGATTCGGCGTCGATCGCGTTCCAGGGCGAACCAGCCCCGGCGATAGTCTGGTTGAGTTTGTTGATCTTAGCCTGATAAGTCATCGAAGTAGCTCCTGAATGTTTGGACCCGGACTGAGCCGGCTGCCTTGCCAATCTTATCGCTGCCGTTTGTGATAAATAATAGGAATAATGACAAAAAATCTTGTCTTAATGCACCAATTCGGCGATATAGATTTGTAATATTGTAAATAATGTTACAAACTTGGTTTGGGTGAGATATGACAGAAGGCCCCCTATTTGCTGGTCCCACAATGCGTCGATTGCGCAAGCGTGAAGGGCTCACGCAGGTTGCGATGGCGGCGCGGCTGTCTATTTCTCCCAGCTATCTCAATCTTATAGAACGAAATCAGCGCCCTTTGTCGGCCAGGGTTGTGGTTCAGGTAGTCGACCGGTTCGATTTCGACCCCCGGGCTTTACGCGAAGATGAAACTATTGGCGGGATCGACGGTTTGGCGCGCCGTCTTTCAGATGAACGCTTCTCGGACCTTGGCATTGACCGCGACGAAGTGGGTGAATTCCTTGCCGCTGCCCCGCAAGCTGCGGCCGCCTTTGCTCGGCTGTTCGATAACGCCGGGGATACTCGCCTGCATTCCGATGACCCGATGCAGGCGTCGCGTCGCGAAATCGAGCGCTGGCGCAATCATTTTGCCGATCTCGACAATGATGCAGAGGCCCTGTCGGATGAATTGCGGCTGTCGCGCGCAGACATTGGTAGTGCATTGGCAGATCGGCTGCGTGACAAACATCAATTGTCGATCCGCATCCTGCCGCAAGATGTGATGATGAATGCGGTCCGCCGGCTCGATCTCCACGCCCGGCAGCTGCAGCTTTCGGAAATGCTCAATCCGCCAGCACGCAATTTCCAGATAGCGATGCAACTGGCTCAATTGGAGCAGCGAGAAGCGATCGAAAATCTGGCTGCCGGTGCGCAATTTACCGACGATGCAGCGCGTCATCTGTTCGAGCGGCATTTGACCGGATTTTTCGCTGCGGCATTGGTCATGCCCTATTCTAGGTTTCTGCGCGCCTGCGAGGCGACTGGTTATGATTTGCAGATCTTGATGCGGCGCTTTGGCGTCAGTTTTGAGCAATTGGCTCACCGGCTGACTACTCTGCAGCGCGTGGGCCAACGCGGTTTGCCGTTCTTCATGGCGAGGATCGACCGAGCAGGGCAGATTTCCAAACGTTTTGCAGGCGCGAGCGCTGCGACGTTGCTGGAAGGCAATTCAACTTGCCCGCTTTGGATTCCCCATTCTGCTTTCGAGCGCGCGGGGCAATGGTGCCAGCAGGTGGTGCATCTGCCGGAAGCTGGTGCGGCCCCGGCCAATTGGCTCACCATCTCCCGCACGGTAGAGGGAAGTTTTTCAGATGGTGTGGCCCGCTTCGCCGTAATTCTTGGGCTCGAAACTCGCTTGGCTGGCAATCTGGCGCCTTCACGCGGCGTATCGCTGGAGGAGGAAGATGCGTTGCACATCGGTTCTGGCTGCGCAGCCTGCCACATTCAGAATTGCCGCCAGCGATCCTTGCCGCCAAGGGGCGCATTGCTCCAATTCGATAGGGCCAGTCACGGTGATACTCCGTTTCGGTTTGGTGAGAATTAACCGTCATAAGATTCCAATTCAGGAACCTTCGCGCCATCCCGATCATTTGTGACCTACGATAAGGGAGAGAAATTATGACTGAAGAACGTATCACCAAGGTCGAAGAAGCTGACGGTTCAACCCATACAACGACCACTGTTGTCCGCGACAGGGAACAAACTGGTGGCGGATCGGGCCGTTTAGTTCTGCTGATCGTTTTGTTGATTGCGGCGGGTATTGGCATTTGGATGTTCAGCAGCATGTCAGGTGCTGAAATTGCCAAGGACAACGCAGTTGCGGATGCGGCGAACAATGTCGGCGAAGCAGCGCAGCAGGCGGGCGATGCCGTGCAAGATGTCGCGAATGAGGTCACCGACGGAAAGTAACCCTAAATTAAGCGTCGCTATCCGCAGGAAAGCTGGCTTCGCATTAATGGTGTAAAGTTTACCGACATTTCATATCTGTACCCTAATCCGGCGGTTCCATGAAGGAATCCCGGACGCAGGTATAATGATCCGTTTGTTCAAACATTATATTCCCAACGCAGTAATGCTGCTGGGTCTGTTCGACTTGGGTCTGCTGTTTCTAGCGGGGGAGTTGGCGTGGCTGATCCGCTCGTCTCAGATCGGTATCGACCCGGGGCAAATTGCGAACCGCTTAATTCCGCTGTTCGGCTTCGCACTGATCGTCTGGATCGCGATGATTTCTGTCGGGGTTTACGGCAGTGAAGCGACCCGTTCAATGCGCTATGCTTGCGCGCGGCTGCTCGTGGCGGTCAGCCTCGGCATAATTGCATTGTCGGTGATAGATTTCATTATCCCGGGCGCCACTTTCTGGCGCTCTACACTCATATATGCGATGATATTGGCGATTGCCTTGGCGATCCTGAACCGGATGATCATTGGCGGATTTCTTGGTGCTTCGGCTTTCCGCCGCCGGGTGATGGTGCTTGGCGCTGGCCTTCGTGCACAGCGGTTACGCAAATTGGCAGAGCGACCGGATTGCGGCTTCGTGATCGTGTCATATATCGGCATGAGCGAGAGCGAAACCGGAGTGCTGGAAGCTATCTCCCGCTCCGCAATCCATGACCTTGGGCGCTTTGTTGAGAATTTAGGCGTAAGTGAAGTTGTCCTCGCGCTGGAGGAACGCCGCAATGCGATACCAATGAAGGATTTATTGCGGATCAAGACGATGGGCGTCCACGTCAATGATTTCAGCAGTTTCATGGAACGCGAGACTGGCCGGGTTGACCTGGATTCTGTCGATCCGAGTTGGTTGATTTTCTCCGACGGATTCTCGTCAGGCCGGATGCTTTCCAGTGCGGCAAAGCGCATTTTCGATATTGTCGCAAGTTCGATCCTGCTAACCCTGACGCTACCAATCATCCTGTTGTTCGCAGCGTTGATTAGGATTGATAGCAAGGGCTCGGCATTCTTCCGTCAAACCCGCGTTGGCCTATATGGCCAAAGCTTTCCCGTCATAAAACTGCGCTCGATGCGGTCCGATGCGGAGAAAGACGGTGCAAAATGGGCTGAAAAGGACGATCCGCGGATCACCCGGATCGGACAATTTATCCGCAAGGTTCGGATTGATGAATTGCCCCAGACATGGAGCGTATTGAAAGGACATATGAGCTTCGTTGGCCCGCGTCCCGAGGTACCCCAATTCGTCGAGGATCTGGAAGACAAGCTGCCGTTTTATGCTGAACGTCATATGGTTAAGCCGGGAATTACCGGATGGGCGCAAATTAATTATCCCTACGGCGCTTCAATCGAAGATTCTCGCCACAAGCTGGAATATGACCTCTACTACGCCAAGAACTACACGCCCTTTCTCGACTTACTAATTCTGTTGCAAACCTTGCGGGTTGTTTTGTGGCCAGAGGGCGCACGATGAACGGCCCGACCATCGATGCATGGCTGATCGTTAGTTTTTCCTTTCATTTGGGGGGCGCGATAGTCTGCGCGCTCTCGGCAGCGTGGGTCCTGCACCGCGGCGACGTTGATCGGCCGGATCGCGGCGCTGCTTTTGGTGCCCTGTGCTTTACTGCATTATGGTGCGGGCTGGTTGCGGCTCTTGGGCCCAATGCATGGGCTGCGAACGCCGCCGAAGGTGTCCGTAACCTGTCCTGGATCTACGTTCTCTATCAACTTTTTGTGGCCGATGGACGTGATCGGACCATGGCGCCGATCAGGCCGGTGATCGGAGCATTGGCATTTGTCGAATTATTACAGCTAGCCCTGCTGCTATTCAATTTGAGGATTGCTATGACCCCCGAATTAGCGGTGCTGGCATTTGAAATCGGCACGGTTTTCAGAATCTTGGTGGCGATCGGCGCGTTGCTGCTGCTGCATAATTTCTATGGCGGTGCATCAAGCGCGACACGGCAGGCTTTCCGGTGGACTTCCGCCGCGCTCGCCATGCTGTGGCTGTATGAACTGAATTACCATACGATTGCCTACCTGTCTGGCGGTGTGCCGATGGGACTTGCGGCCTTGCGGGGCATAGTTTGCGCGGCAGTTGGCGCGCTATTGGCTGTCGGCGCCAGTCTTGCGAGCGGCAAACTATTGCTGCGCCCATCGCGAAAAGTCACTTTTCAAACGCTCTCGTTGCTGCTGATCGGTGGCTATCTGGCTGTCATGATAACCATTGCGGAATCGATCGCTATGCCGGGCGGCGATCTTGCCAGGCTCACCCAGGTCGCATTTATCCTCGTTGCGTCGATTTTTGCGATCTTGTGGCTTCCATCGAAGCGTCTGCGCGGTTGGTTGCGGGTGACGATGGTCAAACATCTGTTCCAGCACCGTTATGATTATCGAGTGGAATGGTTGCGGTTCACACGCACTTTGGGTCAAGCAGGCGAGAACTCCCATTCTCTGCACGAGCGCGTTATCCAGGCGCTTGCGGATATTACCGACAGCCCGTCCGGCCTATTGCTGTTGCCGAATGATCAAGGGTCCTATGAACTCGCGTCGCGCTGGCAATGGCGAGATATCGAGGTCCCTGCAGCCGCGCTTTCCGATCAGCTGGCGGCGTTGCTCGAAACCGGCAGCTTTGTGGTCGATCTGGACGATGTAAGGCAAGGGAATGATCGATACGGAGAGGCGGCATTGCTACCCGAATGGCTCGCCGAAAATGAAACTGCCTGGGCTCTGGTGCCCCTGCTCCATTTCGACCGCCTGACAGGCGTAATCGTTCTGAGCCGGCCAATGGCACTGCGCAATTTGGACTGGGAAGACTTCGATCTCTTGCGCGTAGTGGGCCAACAATTGGCCAGCTATATCGCGGAACAGGCGGGGCAACATGCGCTGTTGGAATCGGCCAGGTTCGATGAGTTCAACCGGCGCATTGCCTTCGTTATGCACGACATCAAAAATCTTGCCAGTCAAATGACGCTGTTGGCGCGTAACGCCGAACGCCATGCGGACAATCCTGATTTCCGACCTGACATGCTGGTTACATTGCACAATAGCGCCGAGAAATTGAATGGCTTGCTATCGCGGCTCGGTCGGTACGGCGCCCATGGCAGCGATCGGCGCGAAAAATTTGATCTGGCCAAGCTCGCCAAGGCTGTGGCGGGGCAATATGCCAGCCTGCATCCGGTAAGTGTGATCCATTCCGAGAGTTGCAAAGTGCTGGCCGATCCTGAGGCATTGGAACAGGCGCTGGTTCATCTGGTTCAGAACGCGGTTGATGCATCCGACGAGGACATCCCCGTTATGCTGGACATTTCGTCCGACGGCGTTGTCGGGCGCATTGATGTGATCGATTCAGGGGTTGGTATGAGCCCGGAATTCATCCGTAACGGACTATTTAAACCGTTCGTATCTTCAAAGAACGCCGGCTTTGGTATCGGCGCATTTGAAGCACGCGAGTTGGTGACCGCGATGGGCGGCAGGTTGGAAGTGGAATCCCGCGAAGGTTTGGGAACGCGCTTTGCCATCCGGCTCCCACTTGCAGCCGCCGCCAAATTGCTGGCCCGTGCCGAAAACAGCTTTAAATCCGAGGTCGCATAAATGGCTCAGACTGACAAAAAACCGCTTCCGAAATTACTGATTGTGGAAGATGACGAAGGCCTGCAGGCCCAGCTTAAATGGGCCTATGAGGATTTCGACGTCACAATCGTCGGCAATCGGCAGGATGCGCTTTCTGCATTGCGGGCGGACGAACCTGCTGTGGTCACTCTTGATCTTGGGCTGCCGCCTGATCCCGATGGCACGACCGAAGGTTTCGCAGTGCTGGATGCAATCATGGCGCTGAAGCCGGATACCAAGGTCATTGTAGCGTCAGGTCACGGTGCCCGCGAAAGCGCGCTGCAAGCGGTCGAGCGAGGCGCCTATGATTTCTACCAAAAGCCGATCGATATCGAGGCGCTGGGTCTGATTGTACACCGGGCGATGAAACTGCACGTGATCGAGCAGGAAAATCGTCACCTTGCCTCGAGAGTTGGCGAAGACAAAACCGTGCTGGGCCGTTTGATTACGGCGGCGCCCGAAATGGTGAAGGTTGCCCGCACAATCGAGCGTGTGGCCAAGACCAATGTTTCGGTGATGCTGCTTGGCGCGAGCGGTACCGGGAAGGAGTTGCTGGCCAAGGGGCTGCACGATGCCAGCGACCGAAGAGAAGGCGCTTTCGTGGCGATTAATTGCGCGGCTATCCCGGAAAACCTGCTGGAAAGTGAATTATTTGGCCATGAAAAGGGTGCGTTTACCGGAGCGGTAAAGACTACCGAAGGTAAAATTGAACAGGCCCATGGCGGCACATTATTCCTCGACGAAGTTGGCGATATTCCGCTTCCGCTTCAGGTTAAACTGCTGCGTTTTTTGCAGGAGCGAACGATTGAACGGATCGGCGGACGTAAACATATAGAGGTCGACACAAGGATCGTCTGCGCGACCCATCAGGATTTGGAAGCCATGATTGCAGAATCGCAATTCCGGGAGGACTTGTTCTACCGGCTTGCAGAGATCGTGATCAAAATCCCTTCGCTGGCAGACCGTGCAGGTGATCCAACATTATTAGCCAAGGCATTCCTCAAGCGCTTCGCTGCGGAAATGAACCCGCGGGTTACAGGATTTGCCAAGGATGCGCTGGCAGCAATTGATGGTTGGAGCTGGCCGGGCAATGTCCGCGAACTTGAAAACCGCGTAAAGCGCGCTGTGATCATGGCCGACAGTAAGCTGGTCGGGGCAGAAGATCTTGATCTGGAAGGCAGCGGAGCCGAGGAGGAAATGCCGCTCAATTTGAAATCGGCCCGCGAACAATCCGACCGCAAGGTAATCCGCCATGCGCTGGCACGCAGCGAGGGTAATATTTCGAGCACCGCGAAGTTGCTCGGGATTAGTCGGCCTACGCTTTACGATTTGCTCAAACAGTATGATTTGCAGGCCTAAATTCCCTTCGATCCGGTCGAATTTGTGTGCCGGGCTTGCGGCATTGTTATTGACGCTTGCGGCCTGTTCAGAGCCGGCGCCTGAAATCGCGCCGATCGAGCGCGCCCAGTTGGCTTTGGCCAATCAAGACGGACTGGGCGCGGAAATAATCCTGCGCGATCTGCTGGCGTCGGGGACACCAAGGCAGGATGTAGCGGCATTTCTTGGCGAAGCTGAATTGCAACAGAATCAAGTCGCTGAGGCCCGAAATTGGCTGGAAAAAGGTGATTTTTCGCCAGAGACCAGCGGGCGAGGCTTTCATATGCTGGGCCGAGTTGAAATGCTCGACCGCAACCTTCCAAAAGCAGGGAAGGCTTTTGACCGCGCACTGGAATCGATGCCGAACAGCCCGGAACTATGGGTTGATATCGGGCGGCTGCGTTATCTTGGTGGGGAACAGGAACAGGCTATCGAGGCCAGCATTCGCGCAGCAGAATTGGGCCCTGACAACGTGCCCGCGCTACAATTTCGGGCGCAACTGGTCCGTGACGCGGAGGGGATGGAAGCGGCACTGCCGTGGTATGAAGCTGCATTAGAACGAAACCCCGAAAATTTGGCATTAATGGGTGATTATGCCGCAATACTAGGTGAATTCGGACGGGTCCATGACATGCTTGTCGTGGTGCGCCGGATGGTGGAACTGGACGAGAACAACTCACGAGCATTCTTTCTACAGGCAGTTCTGGCATCGCGTGGAGGAGAGTATAATCTCGCGCGAAATCTTCTCACCCGAAGCGGCGATCTCGAGCGCGAAGCTCCAGCTGCGATGATGCTGTCCGCGATTATCGACATGGAAAAAGGTAATTACGCCAGTGCATCCCAGATGTTCGATAAATTGGAGCGGATGCAACCCGACAACACGCGCATTCGCTTGTTGGTCGCGCGTTCGCTGTCGCTGGGCGAAAATCACCGTGAATTGGTTTACCGGTTCTAGGACCGCGCGATGCAGCCCGGATCGCCGCCTTATCTTGCGACCCTGGTTGGCCGGTCATACGAAGTGTTGGATCAACGTGAATTGGCCGGGCAGTTTTTAGATTTTGCAGCGAAGGCCCAATCTATGGACCTGCGGCCGATACGGGCAGACACGCCACTTGATGTTGCTGCCAAACGGGGGCCGCAATCCGGGCGGGATGCCGTTGCCCTGGTGCGTGGGTTAATCGGTGCAGGCCAGACTGGCTCCGCAATTGCCAATGCGGCGAACTTCCTGCAGCGAACTCCGGGTTCTGGCGACGCTTTGGCTTTGATGGGCGATGCATATCTTGCCGACGGACAAGGCAAGCAGGCGGCAGATTATTATGCCAGGGCTGCGGCAATCAGGCAGCCATGGGCGCTGACAAGGCGAATGTATGCTGCGGAAATTTCTGCAGGGCGAACACGCTCGGGACTTACGTTGCTAGAGCATCAATTAGCCAGCAACTCTGGCAATATGGTAGCGGCGATCATCTTGGCCGAAGCGGAATTGGCAGGGCGCAATCCACGAAAGGCCGCGTTACTGCTTGATCTGGCGATTGCAAATGGCGCAGGCCGTGATCCTCACGCGATGGTGCTGCGCGCGCAAGCAGCGTTGGAATTAAACGATTTGGATACCGCGCGGGAGGCAGCAATGCGGGCTTATTCTCTGCAAAGAATGAACCACGATGCTACCGCGGCTCTGGCTGCGGTTTTGGCTAAAACTGATGGCGAAACCGGGCAGGGCGCGGAATTGACTCAGAAGGCTCTGAAACTCCGCGAGCGGTAACTGCTCGACAGAACCTAAGATCATCGGGCAGGGCGCACGAGATGTTTTCCCGTATCGATCCCATGGTCCTGTTATTAATAATGGCGACCGTTCTCGCCAGCCTGCTGCCTGCAACCGGAGATGCCCGCGAGGTAGCTCAGGCCATCAGCAATGGCGCGGTATTTCTGCTGTTCTTCCTGAATGGTATGCGCCTCTCGCGAGCGGATGTGGCGCGCGGCATCGGCAATTGGCGCTATCTGTCAGTCCTCGCGATCTGGTCTTTCGGAGCCTTGGCGCTGGTCGGAATGGGGCTGGCGCGCGGACTGGACGGAGTTCTGCCGCCGCTTGTGGCGCTGGGCTTTCTGTATCTGGGGACGCTTCCTTCCACCGTACAATCTGCCACCGCCTACACCTCCATGGCGGGCGGGAATGTGGCAATCGCTGTAGTGGCCGCGGCACTGTTGAATATCCTCGGCGTGTTCGTCAGCGTACCGATATTTTCACTGCTAGGCGGCGGGGCGGAGGCGGAATTGGGTATGGGCGGGTTGATCAAAATCTTCCTGATCTTGATCTTTCCGTTTGCGTTGGGCCAATTGTTGCAATCGCGGAGCGGCCAATTTGTGCAAGACCACCCGGTGTTGATCCGTTGGATGGACCGCGCTGCCATAGCGATTGCGGTCTATGTCGCGTTTTCTGGTGCAGTTGAACAGGGCATTTGGCAGTTACTGGACGGTGGCAGTTGGGCTTGGCTGCTCACCGGGCTCTGCGCTATGTTGGTTGCTGCCTATGGCGGGGCATGGCTGGTGGGCGGCGCGATGCGGCTAAACCGGGCAGACCGGATCGCGTTCCTTTATGGCGGCGCGCATAAGAGCATCGCGATGGGAGCGCCTTTGGCTTTGGTGCTGTTTCCTTCCGAGACTGCCGGACTGGTACTGGTGCCGCTGCTAATTTACCACTTATTGCAATTGGTGGTGTCAGCTCCGGTCGCTACTCGCTTGAAAGCGCCTTCGCCGTAGATTTTGTATCATGCCGGTTGTGTCGGACGGACCACCACAAAGACAGGCCGATCAACGTCGCGCCAATCAGACCGGTTATCGTCTCCGGAATGTGGAAAACGGCAGATGCCAGCATGATTCCGCCCAAGGCGATAATGGCCCAAAACGCTCCATGTTCCAGAAAGCGATATTCCGCCAGCGTACCCTTTTCCACCAGATGGATAGTCATGGACCGAACGAACATTGCCCCAACCGACAAGCCTAATGCGATTATGATCATGTTGTTGGACAGTGCAAATGCCCCGATCACCCCGTCAAAACTGAACGAGCTGTCGAGCACCTGAAGATACAGGAACCCGCCCAGGCCGGACTTTACCACAATGCCTGCTACTTTCTTTTTCTCTTCCTGCATTTCAAGGATTTTAGCGACCGCTTCCACTGCGATAAAAGTTACCAATCCCAAAATGCCTGCGATGATGAAGGACAAAGCCTCCTCACTCGGCAGCATGGTAGAAATTCCCCACAGGGTCAGCAACAATAGCGCGATTTCCAAGGCTGGTATGTTGGAAAATTTGGCCAATTGTTCTTCCAGCACTGCGATCCAATGCACTTCCTTATCGGCATCGAAAAAGAACTTCAGGCCGACCATCGCTAGGAACGCCCCTCCGAACCCGGCAATCCCGATATGCGCGGATGAAACGATTTCCTCGTATCGAACTGGATCGTTGAGTGAGAGATTGATCGTGTCAATTGGGCCCAACCCAGCTGCAATCCCGACGATGGCGAGCGGAAAAAGAATCCGCATTCCGAACACCGCTATCAGCATTCCCCATGTCAGGAACCGGCGTTGCCAAATCTTGTCCATGTCTTTCAGCACAGTGGCGTTCACCACGGCATTGTCGAAACTGAGTGATATCTCGAGGATCGAAAGGACTACGATGATCCACAATATGCTCAGCGTGCCGCCGATATTGCCAGTGCTGCTCCATCCATACCATGCGCCCAGCGCAAGACAGATAATAGTGAATAGGATGGACCCGCGATAAAAACGCAGCATGTCAGAAAACCTCTAAAATATGTGGAGTTGCGCTAGTGCAGGTCAGTCGCAGAAACAACTAGACCTTGGGTTGATAAGTTTGTTCTTCACTCGGAAAACTGCGATTGCGCACTTCCTCGGCATAGGTAGCAACGGTTTTCTCGATGATCCCTGCGATGTCTTCGTACCGTTTCACGAAGCGCGGCACGCGTTCGAACATGCCCAGCATGTCCTCTGTGACCAGTACTTGGCCGTCGCATTGTGCCGAAGCGCCAATGCCAATGGTTGGGCAAGAGATCGCTTTGGTGACGTCAATCGCAATCGGTTCGACCACGCCTTCGACTACAATTGCGAATGCGCCCGCATCATCCAACACCTTGGCATCGGTAATGATCTTGGCTGCTTCGCTGTCACTGCGCCCCCGCGCAGCATATCCGCCCAGTACGTTCACCGCCTGCGGAGTCAGGCCAACATGGCCCATCACCGGGATGCCGCGCGAGTTCAGAAATGCGACGGTTTCCGCCATCGCCCCGCCGCCTTCCAGCTTTACTGCCGCGGCACCGGTTTGCTTGAGCAAATATGCCGCGCTTTCGAATGCTTGCTGCGGCGATGCTTCGTATGAACCGAACGGCATATCGACCACCACCACCGCGTGATAGCTTCCCCGCACCACGGCGGCGCCGTGATTGGCCATCATTTCCAGCGTCACTGGAATTGTCGAGGGTAGTCCGTAAATCACCTGACCCAGCGAATCTCCCACCAGCAGCAGATCGCAATGCGCGTCCAGTAACTGCGCCTGCCGCGCGGTATAGGCGGTAAGCATCACCAACGGTTCGGCCGTAACACCGTCCTGTTTGCGTGCACGAATTTTCGGCACTGTGAGACGCTTCATGACCTGCGGAGTCGGATTGGCGCGGCTGGTCGAGGTGTCGAGTTGAAATGTTGTAGACATGGGCTGCTTCTAGCCGAGCGGGGGATTTGCGCAAATGCTGTCTCGACCTGCGGAGCAATTCGTTGCAGAAGGCGGGCTTCAACTAACGGTAACAGCCGCAACGGGGATATTTAATGGCAGCAGGGGCCGCACAGGCAGGTGAACAAGGATGGTCGTCACGCACGGCCTTTATTTTGGCGGCCGTGGGTGCTGCGGTCGGGCTCGGCAATATCTGGCGCTTCCCGACTCTGGCAGGTGAAAATGGCGGGGGCGCGTTTGTGCTCGTCTATATCGCCTTTGTCGCGTTCCTGGGATTGCCGCTGGTCTTATCGGAAATATTGCTCGGCCGGGCTGGCGGTGAAGACGCAATCGGATCCGTCCAGAATGTAGCCAAGAAATCGAATGTCTCGGAACGCTGGAAAGGACTTGGCGCGCTGCAGATTATCAGCGGGTTCCTGATCCTTTCATTCTACTCCGTCGTCGCGGGCTGGGTTATCAATTATGTCTTCGTTTCGGGCGCAGATTTCTTTTCATCATTATTTTCGGCTGATCCGTTCTCCGTTGCATTTTCCGGCGAGACACAGGAACAGATTACCGGCCGGATGGGGGGCTTGTTCGCTGATCCGATGCGTTTGATTGGTCTGCATGCGTTGTTCATGGGGGCGACGGTGTTCATTGTCGCCAGCGGTGTGCATGACGGGATCGAAAAGGCGGCGAAATGGCTAATGCCGTCATTCTTCGTACTGCTCGTGATCATCACAATTTATGGCGCGTTCACCGGTTCCTTTGCAGAAGCGGTTGCGTTTCTTTTCACCCCTGATTTTAGTAAACTGACGCCGCATGTCTTGAACGAGGCATTGGGTCAGGCGCTGTTTTCCCTCAGCCTCGCAGCGGGCGGACTGCTGACCTATGGCGCTTATGTGGACAAAGGGATCAATCTTGCCCCGACGGCTGGTTTGATCGCGCTGGCGGATACCACAGTGGCGATCCTGGCCGGCTTGATGATCTTTCCGATTGTATTCGCGGTTGGACTTGATCCTGCAGGTGGTCCTGCGCTGATCTTCCAGTCATTGCCGGTCGCATTCAACGTAATGCCGGGCGGCGCGCTTGTCGGGTTCATATTCTTCATCCTGATCTTTTTTGCAGCACTAACCAGTTCGATCTCTTTGCTCGAAGGGCCAACCGCCTGGACGATTGATCGCTTCGGTTGGGCCCGCAAAAAGGCGGCGTTAACTGTTGGATTTCTGGCATTCCTGATCGGCGTGGCGTGCGCGCTTGGGTACAATGTCTGGTCCGATGTGCGGCCATTGGGTTTCTGGAACATTTTCGCGGACGCAGATATTCTCGATTCTCTGGACGGGTTTACCGGCAAGATCATGTTGCCGTTCGGTGCATTGCTGGTCGCTATTTTCATAGGCTGGCGTGCCGATCGCAATCTGGTGAAGGCTGAATCCGGCCTTGCTGGCGGGTTGTTCCTGCTGTGGCGTTTCCTGATCGCCTGGGCTGCACCACTGGCGGTTTCGCTAGTGCTCATGTTCGGCCTGTTGCCAGCTTTGATTGCCTGACGATTCTATATTGCCGGGCTTGTAAAAGAGAATAAAAGCAGATCCGCAGACTGGCGGAGCGGGTAGGCCCGTTCCGAGTCTGGGGAATGCTGCCATCATGCTAATTGATCGCGTTAAGCCGCTCAGCGCCATTCTGGCCGCTGCGGAAAAGAAGTCACTCCATCGCACACTCGGCTGGTTCCAATTGATGCTCTTCGGCATCGGCTGTGTGATCGGCACGGGTATTTTCGTCTTGACCGCAGCGGGTGCGCAAAAGGCGGGGCCGGGCTTGATGTTGGCGTTCGCCATTGCCGGGGCCATCTGTATCGTTGCTGCGCTGTGTTATGCGGAAATCGCGGCGATGATCCCGGTATCGGGGTCGGCATACACTTACACCTACGCAACCATGGGCGAGTTTCTTGCCTGGACTGTGGGTTGGGCGCTGATCCTCGAATATGCAGTGGCGGCGAGCGCGGTGTCGGTCGGCTGGTCGGGCTATTTCAGCGGAACCATTTTGAGCCAATTTTTCCAAGTGCATTTGCCGCCGTGGCTTGCGGCCGGTCCTTTGGCTCTGGGCGGCGCTCCGGGCGGTTTTATCAATCTGCCGGCGCTGGTCATTGCCCTGCTGGTCACCTGGTTGCTGATGATCGGCACTAGGGAAAGCGCGATTTTCAACACTATTCTGGTGGCGATCAAGGTAACCGCGCTCACCGTGTTCCTGTTTCTGACTTTGCCTGAGGTCGAGATGGCGCGGTTCAACCCGTTCCTTCCGGCCGGATTCTTTGGCGGGCTGGGTAGCGGCGTTGGCGCGGTTGGCGCGGCGGCGACGATTTTCTTTGCCTATGTTGGCTTCGATGCGGTTTCGACTGCGGCGGAGGAAACCAAGGATCCACAGCGCAATGTGCCGATCGGACTGGTTGGTTCGCTGCTGTTTTGTACGGTGTTCTATATTCTGGTTGCTGCGGGCGCGATTGGGACCATAGGCGGCCAACCGATTATGGGCCCAGGCGGAATTCCGTTTCCAGCCGGATCAGAAGAACTGGCCCGCCAATGCGCATTGCCGGAATATTCACAGATGCTGGTCTGTTCGAACGAGGCACTGGCACACGTCCTGCGTCAGATCGGATTTTCCAAGGTCGGCAATATGCTGGGCATCGCGGCTTTCCTGGCTTTGCCTTCGGTGATTTTGGTGCTGCTGTTTGCACAGACCCGCATCTTCTTCGTGATGAGCCGAGACGGGCTGCTGCCTGATGTGCTCAGCAAGGTCCATCCCAAGTGGAAGACGCCCTATATCGTGACCATGATCACCGGAGCGGTGGTTGCGGTTGGCGCGGCATTTCTGCCAGTTGGACAATTGGCGGATATCTCCAACGGCGGCACGCTCTACGCCTTCGCCATGGTCGCTATTGCGGTAATGGTGCTCAGGAAAACCGAGCCCGATGCCAAACGTAGCTTCCGTACCCCGGTGTTGTGGCTGGTGGGGCCTGCGACAATTGCCGGATGCGT
>JBBKWK010000213.1:0-8195 GCA_037968915.1 Pontixanthobacter sp. | reverse complement strand
TTGTTGACGATTATGCTGACAGTATCGCCGGTCGGCGGCGCGATCACCCCATAGGTGGAAACGTCGATATTCACATTGCCCGCGATGCCAAGAAACGTATCGAAATTGGTCACGTTAAGGCCAACCGAACCGCGTGTGGCAAGGCCGACAGTATTTGCCCCTGCATCATCGAACGAATCTGCGGAATTCGCCTGACTGATCAGAACTACATCACCAAACTGGTTATTTCTGCCTGTGATATTAACCGTAATGGCACCTGCAATCGCATCATTGCTTTGTGGTACCGAGCTGTCGCTGCCTGTGCTCGCATCTGCGCTGGCATTGATGAACAATCCGCCCGCGCTAAAGCCCGCGCCGCCAAGCGTCAGGCTGACATTGCCGCCGGTGCTGTCGCTGCCGATCAGACCCGGTCCGTTACCGCCGATTTTTCCATCTTGGGCCGCAAGGGCTTGTGCATCCAGCACCACAAGACCGCTGATCGCGGTCGACCCAGTGCCAGTAAAATCCGCCGAAATATCGCCCGCTGTTGCAGACCCGTTCTGCGCTTCGCCCTTGCCGCCCTGCGCCGAGGCATCGAGCACCAAATTACCGCCAATGCTGAGATTCGTGCCGCCGCCGATCACCAGACTGATCGACCCGGCTACAGCGTCCGCGGCAATACCGGTCCCGCCATTGTTGCGCACCGTAAAAAAGTCGTCCGCGCCCCGTGCAGTAGTATCAATCAGGAAATCGCCGCCGACCGACAGCGTCCCCGCAGTGGAGGTCAGATCAACAGCTATCGATCCGGCCGATTTCATGGTCAGATCACCATCGACGTTGATCGTGGCGCTATCCTGCAAGGACAGCAAAATCCCGCCATCTGCCACTACGTTGAGGTCATAGGCGCCCCGTCCGTCGCTACCGGAAGATAGTAAGCTGGTACCGCTTCCGGCCAAGGTCACCTTATCGCTCGCATAGACGTCAGTGGACGATGTGAGTATCGCGCTGTCGAGCACCACATTGCCGCCCGCAACGGCATTGGCGACATCGATTTGCGCAGTTGGGTCAATCACCGTTCCGCCTGTTACCGTGCCGGTGCCAGCGCTCAAAATGATACTGCCATTGTCAGCTAGCGATGCAGCCATGGCCGGCTGATAGCCGACTGTGCCGCCCACAAGCATCGAGATTGCCGTATTTTTCGGCACCGCGACCATATAAATCCCGCGAGCATCGGCGTTGGTAATCTGGCCCGCTATATCAACGGTTGGAGTGGCGGCGGCGCCTGTCGTAGTGCCGGTGTGGACCACGCCATTGGCATCGGACGAACCAACCCCGACGGAGATATCGAACAGTCCGTTATTGATCGTCAATTGTGCCTGTTCCGCGCCAACATAGGCGACAGAACCGTTCACATCGACCGATCCCCCCTGTACCACTCGGGGCGCGACGACGGCGAAATAGCTGTTCGGCTCAAGCGCGGAAATTTGCGCACCGGATTCAATCACGACAGCAGTATTGGCCTCTGCGACACCGGTGAAGTTCATGGTGGGGCTGATGGCATTGAGATTGCTGCTGGTCAGCACCAAGCTGCCAACGTTGAAGGTGGAACTCGCCCCGATGATCAGGCCGCCGGGGCTGTAGAACCAGATATTGCCGCCAATCAAATCGCCGGAATTCGTGCGACTCGTAACTGTTCCGTCGATCCGGACCGAAGCGTCCACTCCAGGAGTAAAGATGCGATTGAGGACGGTGTAACCGCCCGCGGCACTGATGAAGTTGAGCCGCTGTCCGGCAGCAAGAAATGTAACTTCGCCGCCTGCTGTGCCGGCACCAAATGTGGTCCAGTTTATGATCGCACTATCGCCGAAAATTTCCACCTCATCAAAAGCCGACCCGGGCCGGAAATCGACTTCGGAGGCAAAGTAATTTGCCGATGCGGCAACATTGATCCCATTAGTGTCCGTATCGCCATTCGACGGCGCGGTGGTGCTGGACAGCGTCGTAATGGCGGAGACGGCCGGGCCGCTGCTTATCGGAGCGCTGATATTGGAAATGGTGGTCGGAATTTGCTGTGCCGGAGCATTTGTTGGCGAAATTACTGGAACGATCTGCGTATTCAGGCTGATACCGACTGCATCACTATAGGCGCGCGGCGCAATTGTGGTGACGGGAATGGTTTGGCGGTCCGCAGGTGCCCTGATTTCCAGCGGCGCGGGCATTTGGGGTAATTGGCGAACGCTGGGCCCGGCGGAAACATCCATAGGCGCGAGCGGATTTGTCTGAAGGGTTATCGGGGTCTGTTGGCGGTTTTGTGCATAAGCCTGTCCGGGCAGCAGGGCGAGCGATGCAGCAGCTGCAGCCAGTGCAGATCCGCCCACAAGCCAGCGATTGCGCTGGTGGCTGATCTTGGGAAGCCAGTCGATCTTGCTCATTTGCCTGTCGCTTCCATCCATCTGCCCCGCTCCCCCAATTTTCGTCCCGCCATCTAACCTGCCTGATCTTGCCATCATCACCTCCACGGAACCAATTGGACCGAGAGATTGAGCAGCAAGCGGAAATCTCCGCGCTGGGTTTGGAAGGGTGATCTCTCCAGCGGTGCCGCCCCGAACAGATCCAACCTGACGCGGTTACCCAATGCGGCCCGAAGCCCGCCGCCCAAGGAGCTGATCGTGTCAAATCCGCCCGGCAAATTGTTGGTGTCGACCGCCATAAAATCGAAGAACACATAGGGCTGCCACGCAATCCCGCCGTAATTACCGGTGACCAGAGATCCGTATGCCAGTTCGGCCTGCGCGCCGATCCCGCTGTCCCCGATCACTGCACCGGGATCATAACCGCGGCCGACAGTGTAATTACCGCCGGAAACCTGTTCATAGCTCAGCAGCGCATCGGGTGAATATTGCGCTGTTGGTCGGAGCGAAAATTTTATCAGCGGCACTGGCCTGAAATCCAATTGTCCGCTCGCCCTCACCACCAACGCGGTGGGATCGCCGTCCAGGCGGCTTGGTACATCCGAACCAATACTGGTACACAAGATGAAACCGGGACCGCATCCTTTGCTCGCCCCGAAAGCATCTAGCCCCTGGCGAACTTCCAGCCCCCCCGCGACAGCGATACGCGGTTCCTGCGCGCTAAATCCGCTGGCCCCAGACAGACTGCCCCGGTCGATCTGGTTGAAATCGATCCGCGCATAGGCGACCCGCAAGCGGTCCTTTGACAGCGGCAAATCGGAAAAGGTGACATCCTGATCGATGAAGTCAAATCCTGCCGATGCAATCAGATTGCTCGACTGCGAACGCACCAGCGGGAATCCCGCATAGGCGCTGAATATTCCGGTCTCAGACTTGAACAGGTCAGGCCCGGCGACATCCGGCTGACCCCAGGCATAGGTGCCGTTGATACCCAGCTTCAGTCCCTCGCCGCCGATGCGGAATTCATGGCTAACCTGCAGAACGCGCTGCTCGTCGAAATCTTCGGTGACATAGAAACTAGCGGTGGTTTCATCGCCCAGCCCGGTTAAACCGTTGACCCGCACCCGCGCCAGTCCGCCGAACCGGCCCACTTCCTTGCTGCCGAAATTCTGCGCGCTGAAATCCGCAAACACCGGAGTGCGGGCAACGTTGAACACGCCGACTACATCACCCGGTAAAGTCCCGGCGTCTTTCGGCGCAGGCTGCAACACCAGTCGCACATCCAGCCCGGGTATGTCGCGGGCGAGCAGTAAATACCGTTCCGCGTCATTTATATTGAAGACCGGCTGGCCGATCAGTTTGTCGATATATTTCTGTAACTGGCGGCCTGATGGGCCTGGCTCGCCGCGAATTTGTACTTCGCTCATCCGCGCAAGCACCACATCGAAGCGGACCACGCCGTTATCGATTTGCTGCACCGGCACTTGAACCGCCGCCAGATAGCCGCGCTGCCGCAGCAATGTGCCCGCCCTGTCCCGAATGTCGCAAATCGCGGCGACAGACAACTCCTGTCCTGCAAGGTCCGCATAAGCCGGTTCGACCATTGCCGGATCAATCGCATCCAGTCCGGTGAATTGCGCCCTGCTGAACGTGAATTTCAGATCGGCAAATTCCGGCGCAGCCAACGGACAGGGCGCCCGCTCCAGCGCGCCATCCACCGCCACCGATTGGCCTTCGGTACGCAAGCGTTCTTCCAACTGGTCGCGCTGAATTTCCTCACGCGTGGGCGGCCCGGAAACGGGAGGCGCTACTGTTTGCGCGATCGCACCGGTTGCCAGCGCAGTGCTGCCCAAAAGGGTCAACGTTGTGGTTCCGACCGTACGCATCATCGCTGCAGCTACCCCGCTCATTGTGCCATCACCGCGTCAGCAGCATTACCGCCGCCAGCGGCCACCAATGGCGTGTCCGACAGCAGTGGCCGTGTGGCATCGCCGATGATCGAAAAACCGCCCCAGTAAAACGGATGCGAGGTGTCGGGATCGTCCATCAACAATTGCTGCGAAGCGCCCAACGCCCGGCCCACGCCCTGATCCCGGCCCAGCCGAAACATCTCGCTGATCAGTCGTTCGGTCGCGCCGAAATCATCGGGTGCGGGCCAATGACTGGCCATGATCGTCCGTCCGCCCGCACCGATGAAACTGCGCACCAGACCATCCAGCGCAGTACCGCCGCCGCTGCCGATACCGGCCGCGCGGGTTGCTTCGATACTGGCACCACCAGCCGTGTCGCAGGCGGACAGGATCACTATGTCGGCGTCTAGGCCAAGCTCGAAAATCTCGTCAAAAGACAGCAACCCGTCCGAACCCTCGCCGCCGAACGAAGTCAGCAGCGCGGGCTTGGCCGGACAGGCGGGATTGGGCGGAGTGACCAGACCATGCGTGGCAAAATGCAGGATGCGGTATTGGCTCAAATCCGTCTTGCCCATGATCGCAGCATCGGTAAATGCGGCGCCGGTAAGCACTTGAGATGTACCGCCGCCGATCAACCGTTGCGCAGTTAGCAATTCCTTATCGTCGATCGGCGAATTCCATGCCGCCAAGTTCCAGCTGCAATCTTCATCCAGAGGCCCCGAGCGCGTACTGGTTGGCCGCACAGCGCCAATCGGCTGGTTGCGTCCCATGCCCAGATATTCACGGCTGGCAGAGGAACGCGGAGCCTTGCGCGCATCGACGAAAGCCTGCGCCGAAACTGCGGTGCTGATCATCTTGTCCCGGCCCAGCCAGGCTACGCCGGTGAAGTCGAACGGATCGCCGCCGGGCGCACCGGCGCGCGCTTCATATTTCGCAACCGAAGCATCATCGGCAACCAGAATATCGACCGGCAGCCGCAGCATCGCCCCGTCAGGCTCGAACACGAAATGGTCCGCCTTGGCAACCCGCTGGGCTACCGGACCCAGCAGCGACTTGTGCAAATCACGCGCCATCGCAACTTCGAAGGGATAGGTCACATAGCGCCCGCCCTCCAGCGCCGAAATGGAGGAACGGAGCATATCAACTTCGAATTCCAGATCCGCTTCGGACAAGGCAATTCGATACGCCTTGGCATAGGTTTTGTCGGTGTAGAACAGGAACGCATCACCGCCCACTATCGACATTTTCGCATAGGCTTCGCCCGGTTTCAGCGATGCGCGGAAATCGGCGAGCGATAGCGACCGGGACGCGACCACGCGGTATTGCGGATAGTCGTTGAGCTGCGCTTGCGTCCGCAATTGTTCGTTTTCAAGCCGGTCGATCTGGGCAGTAAGTTCGGTCAACTCCGCTACAACTTCTGCGGATTGGTCAGCTGTGCCGAGCGACAGAAAGCGGATGCGCATCCGTTCGATATCGCGCCCCAGATCAAGCGATTGGCGAAACAGGCGGGAACCTTCGCTGGAACTCGAGCTCAATTCGCGCGAAAGCACCGCCTGAGTTTCCGCCACGCCCGGACGGACCAAAACCTGGCTGGCCTTGAAAAAATCCTCCGCAAAGGCTGGATCGCCTTCCACGCGGTCTGCAATCAGGCGGAAATAAGGATTAAGTTGGTTGGAAAATCCGGTGATGGCGTTGCGCTTTCCGACCGACTGATCGATCACGGAGCGGTAAAGCGTGATCGCTTCTTCTTCGCGCCCGTGCCGCAGCAGGAATGCACCCAGACGCGCCTTGGCCGCGCTTACGGCCTGCCGTTCAGGATATTGCGCTTCGATCAGCGTCAAGGCGTTGCGCAAATGGGTATCAGCCTGCCCGATATTACCGCGCCGCTCCGACACCAGCGCCAGTTCGCCGAGAATTTGCGAGCGGAGCCGGGCAATCGAAGTTACCCGCCCGTCACGCACCGCAATCGCCTTGGCGTAGGAATCCAGCATTGCGTCCTGCGCCCCCGCCAGATCGCCGTTGATCCGCAAAACAGTGCCGCGCAATTGCAAGGCCTGGGCATCGATTAACACCGCGCGTTCTTCGGGCGTAAGTTTCAATTCATCCACAAAGCCAAGCAGGCCATCGTCCGCTACGCCGCCGTTGAGCCGCTCTGCCAGAGGCACCGTTATCGCCAGCCCAGTCGTGAGCTCGGTGACACCGGCCAGACCAGCGCTGAGCGGACGGTCGAGCCGGTCCAGCGCATCAACCAGATAACCCTGATTAATCAGATGGATCGACTCGAAATTGCGCTGCAGCCGTTCTGCCACCATGTCGCCAGTGGTTTCCGGGACTGCTTCTGCAAACAGACGCCGGGCCACGCTAAACTCGCCCAGATTGGACTTTTGCAGCGCCCGGTTAACGATGAATTCGCCAATGTTCAGGGTGTTGTCGCGGTCACCCTCCAGCCGCTGTTGCAATGTTTCGAAATAGGCCGCAGCCTCGGCATATTCTCCGCCCAGATTGCGCCGGTATCCTTCCGCCAAGGCGGCTTCGGGCTTGAGCGATTCCGCCTGCGCCCGGGCAAAGGATAGCGGGTCGGAAACCGAGGTCGAGGCAACGTCAATGGTGCCGCTGGCAATTCTGTTGTCGATCACCGAACGCAATGCCAGCAGAGTCGCCGCATCATAGGCAGAGAAGCCTTCGGCAACATAGGTGGTCTGGCCGCGGGTTGCGCTGATGGTCGACCATTCAAGACCGGTGCCGGTGATTGCGCACAGGGTCCTTTGCCCGCCCTCAAGGCCCGCAAACGGGGCAGTCGAGGCGGCAGCGCAATCGACACCGCTGCGCCGCAAGGGTACGACCAGTCCGGCAACATCAGCATCGACGCCGCGAAAGGCGTAGATATTTGCGACCGGTTGCGCGCTGTCGCGGCACACAATCGCCCAATTTCGGTCGAAGATGCTCTGCTTGGCAGGGTTTTCCACGCTGCGATCCTGCACCTGACACAATATGCCGCCGCCATCACCTATCGGAAAGCTTTCCCGCAGCAAGACAGGTCGCTGCTGCGCTTGAACCGGCACCCCGACCAATACGCAGGAAGCGGCGCACAGCGCAGCGAAAATCGAAGCAAAAAGATTATCTGTTCGCAAAACCGGTATCCCCCCCAAGGATATGTATCCCGCCGAAAATGGCAGAATAACCGACGCTACGACCCTGTTATATTTTTGAGTGGTTTAGACCCATTGCCCGGCATAAAGCCAGCCCAAACCCGGCCATATTTGCATTTCATGGTTAATCCGTCGACCGCTTCGCCGCGTAACCTTCAATCGAATCCTAGCCAAACCACTGTTTCGGATAGGTTTGCTCGCGGCACATCGAAGAAATTGACCGGCGCATTTCTATCGCGATACCCGATTGCCATCCCGCAGAAAAATATGTGATTTTCGGGGATAGTCACAGCGCTGCGGACCTGCGCGGAATACATCGCCCATGCTTCCTGCGCGCAGCTGTCGAGTCCTTCCTCGCGCAGCAACAGCATGATCGTCTGCAGCCACATGCCGATATCGGACCATTGCGGCGGCCCCATATATTTGGGTGTATGCACCAGCATCATCACCGGCGCGCCGAATGCGCGGAAATTGTTGGCGAACCACATCAGCCGTCCGGCCTTGTTCTCACGGGTTATTTCCAGCGAGCGGTACAAATCTTCGCCCACGCCCCGGCGGCGCTGCTCATATTCACCGTCGAGACCCTTGGGATAGATGTCATATTCGGGCGAATGGGCAGCGCGGCCTTGCGGCAATACATCCGCCACGGACTGGAACAATGCCTGCATCGGCTCGCCGGTCAGGACCGCCGCATGCCACGGCTGTGTATTCCCGCCCGAAGGACTGCGCCGCGCCTTCTCAAGCAC
>JBBKWK010000212.1:0-4419 GCA_037968915.1 Pontixanthobacter sp. | reverse complement strand
TGCCTGAGATCAGCGGTTAGAACCGCCAGGCCCTCAATGATCTTCAAATCTGGATGATAGTTTCAGTTCTTACTATGCCCTGTTTGTGCAATAGCCCGATGCACTTGTCAAAGCCGGTTTGCGCTTTTCAATTCGCTGTTGCGTTAATCCCACAGTCATGGTGGCGAACCCGCACAAATGCCCGCTCGAGACGGCAAATCAACGCCGAGGTGTCTGAGTTCTGGCCAGCAATCTGCCTCGACAATCAGGAGGCCACGGCCAAGGTCAGCGGTACCGAAAAACCCGCTTGGGAATTACTGAACGCGCTTACCTTTGACCCCAATTTGTCCGTTGATGCGGATAAAATATGTGCCCAATAATGCCTTTTTGAAGTTCACTTTGTCGCCAGTTTTTGGCAATGTTAGTCGCATCGGCGCGTTGTTCACCTGCCACCAGCCGCCATCCTCAATCGCAAAAACGAATGCGTTGCTCTGCAATTTGCGTACTGACGTTACAACTGAATCCAGTTCATTGAGTTCGTCGTCACTGCCCTTACCTGCTTGAAAAAGGCCAATATCGGGCAGGGAAAAGCCGAACAGTCTACGGCGGGTCTGCTTGACGACCTCTTTATCTACTATCTGTAGATCGCCTTGATCGCTGGCCGTCAACACCTCGCCCACGGCACGATCGTAGCACGAAAGGCGCTGGGAATCGTCGGATTGAGCCTGACAGCCCTTCAGTGACTGCAGATGGTCGGGGGCTGGGGCGTTCTGCGCCAGCACGGGGGCGGAAATTGCCGCAAGGGTTACAGCAAGCAATGTGATTATCCGCATCGAAATTGGTCCTCTTGATAGGCGTCCTCTGAAAGGAGGGTTGTGAAGCAAGCATCTGGCATAAACTGACCTCCGTTCCAACTGTCACTGGAATACCACAGTCGCACAGATTGCGATCTAATTGGCCTAAGCCCGATTGAATCTATATCTCACATTGGCCTAAGCGCCGCACATTCGAACATGGGTTCGGAGTTTTTTACCGTATAATTTGCGGCCCGGTCCGGTCGCATTAATTAGGGGATTGGCATGTCCAACCGTTTTACTAAAGCCTCGCTTCTTGCAGGCACCTTCATGGCTGGTGCCATGATGACTGCGCCGGTTTACGCGCAAACAACCGATGCAGACCAAGCAGATACAGTTGAAGCGGCGCCTGCTGCAGTCGACGACAATTTCATTGTCGTTACCGGCTCGCGCATTCAGCGTAACACCTCTACCGCAGCGCCTATCGCTGTCGTGGACTCGGCGGAATTTAAGCTTTCCGGGACGGTCAACGTCGAAAACGTGATCAACACGCTTCCGCAGGTTATCCCTGGTACGACGTCGTTCTCGAACAACCCAGGTACCGGCGCGGCAACTTTGAATCTTCGTGGCCTTGGCTCGAACCGCACATTGGTGCTGGTTAACGGCCGCCGCTGGATGTTCTATGATGTCAACCAAGTCGTTGATTTGAACACCATCCCTAACTTCCTCCTCGAATCGGTTGACGTTGTCACCGGTGGTGCTTCAGCCGTTTACGGTTCGGACGCTATGGCGGGCGTTGTTAACTTCCGTCTCGGCCATGTCGAAGGCGTGGAAATGGGCGGCCAGTACTCGCTGACGGATGAGGGCGACGGCGCCCGTTATCAGGTCCACGGTGCGATTGGTTCTTCCTTTGCTGACGGTAGTGGTAGTGCGACGGTGTTCGCAGAATACTACAACCGTAAGTCGGTCTTCCAGGGCGATCGCGGTTTCTCGAACTTTGCTCTCGGCGCCGAAACCTTCGACGCTGATCTGCAACAGTTCGGTTCCTCGACCCTGCCACAGGGACGTTTCAACTTCCCTGCCGCGACTGCTAGCGGCCTCGTGTTCGACGATGCTGTATTCGATGTTCCCGGTGTAGCCCGCGCTCGCGCTGGCGACACTTATAACTATGCTCCTGTGAACTATCTGCAGATCCCGCAGGAACGTTACCTGCTGGGCGGTTTTGCTGATTATGAATTCAGTGATGGCCACGAATTCTACACTGAAGTGACCTTCGTCAACAACCGCGTTGCAACCGAACTTGCTGCTACACCAGTTACCGGCACGTTCAACATCAACATCGCAACAGTTTCGCCGTTCCTGAACGCCGCGGCGATCAACGAATTGCGGATCATCGATAGTCGTGAAACTGGCGTAAACCAGAATAATGGCGTGGTACAAGGCTTCGTGCAGCGTCGTGTTGTTGAAACGGGTGGCCGTAACAGCCTCGATGAACGGAATGCATTCCGTGTTCTTGGTGGTGTTCGCGGTGATATCACGAACAACCTAAGCTATGATGCATATTACATGTATGCCCGTACGCGTAATGCGAACGTCCAGAAGGGTAATATCTCTCGTTCGGCGTTCCAACGTGGGCTCGATGGCACCGGCACGGCTATCAACATCTTCGGTCCCAATACGCTTACTCCCGCAATGGTCGATGCAATCTCGATCGATGCTCAGAACGGCGACATTTCAACCCTTGAAATTGCCAACGGCGCGGTATCGGGCTTCCTTGGCAACTTCGGCATGGGCGCTGACGATATTGGCTTCGCTGTCGGTGCTGAATATCGCCGCGTAGGTTCGGAATTCATTCCTGACACAGCACTGTCTTCTGGCGACGTCATCGGCTTCAACGCCGGCGATTCGACAGCTGGTGCATATAGCGTGAAGGAAGTGTTCGGCGAGTTGAACATTCCGGTCCTCGGCCCAGATTCAGGTATCGAGCGTCTGGAACTGTCGGCCGCTGGTCGCTATTCCGACTATACGCTGGCCGCTGTTGGCGGTGTGTGGACCTATTCGGGCGGCATCGAATTCGCTCCGATCCGGGACATCACATTCCGCGCACAGTATCAGCGTGCAGTACGTGCCCCTAACGTGGCTGAATTGTTCCAGGGACAGGCCATCGGCTTCCCGGGCGCAACCGATCCGTGTTCTTCGGCATCGTTCCTGGCTGCGAATGCAGGTGCTGCGGCACTATGTACCGCAACCGGCGTTCCAGCAGCAGGTCTTGGTAACCCAGGAACTCAGCTGAATGCGCAGATCCCTGCACTGTTCGGCGGCAACCCGGACCTGGAAGAAGAAACTTCGGACAGCTACACCGCTGGTGTGGTTCTTCAGCCAAGGTTCGTTCCTGGCCTGACAATCACGGCCGATTACTTCAACATCAAAGTCAAGAATGCAGTAGGTCTTGCAGGCGGAAGCCTGCAGAACGGGCTCAACCTTTGCTTTGGTACAATTCAGGACCTCAACAACCCGATTTGTCGGCCATATGTTGGTATCCGTAATAGCTCTGGTCAGATCACGGTGGATAACCCTCCATTGATCAGTACCGCGAATATTGCGGAACTCGGAGTTGAAGGTATCGATCTGGAAGTCAATTACACGACTACGCTTCCGTTCTCTCTGATGACTGACACGGGTGAGCAGAAGCTCAACCTGTCGTTCCTGGGTACATATAACAAATCGTCGTTCTTCACGCCGATTGTTGGTCTTGATGATCCGGTCGAATGTGCTGGCAAATTTGGCCAGACATGTGGTCAGCCTACGCCGAAGTACAAATGGACGAGCCGTGCTTCGTTCATCGACGGTCCGCTGACAACTTCGGTTCGCTGGCGTCACCTCAGCAGCGTCAAGGATGACGATGACGCGGTACTCTACACCGATTTTAATGGTACCGAGAACACTGGTTCCTATGACTTGATCGATTTGACCTTGTCGGCGGATATCAATGAGAACCTGACATTGTCGTTCGGTGTGAGCAATGTGTTCAACACCCTGCCGACAACGCCTTTGTTCAATGCTGCAGGCCAAGTAACCAACAGCCACAATGGCCTGTTGCTGGGTGACAACCAGGAGCAAGGTAATACCTATCCGAGCACATACGACGTGCTTGGCCGGGACTTCTTTGCTTCGGTTTCGCTGAAGTTTTAAGAAAAACGGACTGCGAAAGCAGAACTAAATTGGGCGGCGAACCTTCGGGTTCGCCGCCCTTTTTCATGCGAAAATGATTTGGAGAAATTTTTAGCGGAGTTGCGCGGCCCCAGCGAGTGCAGTAACGGTCGCGGTCGTGTGCGCTTAGATTATGCGTGAGAATATCCGAAAGTCCGCAAATGGGGCCGCATCATAAGCTTCGGTAACCGGTTCAATGCTCAGCTGGGTCAATCCGCCAGTCGAGACAGCGCGAAGAAAGCCCTCTTCGTCAGCCATGCGCGCGCAAGCAGCTTCCAGCGATGCGATCCGCCCCAATTCGTTCGTGGCCTTTGCCCCGATCTGATCGAGTAGCGCATTAACATTGGCCGCCGTATCGCGCTGGCCCAGGGTCAAAGATTGGCGCACCGCTTCGGCAATTTCCCACGCGGCTGAATTCGCCCCGAACAGCCTCGCG
>JBBKWK010000211.1:0-10713 GCA_037968915.1 Pontixanthobacter sp. | reverse complement strand
GTCGACAACCGCGGAGTGCTCGGGATTGATTTGCTCGAAAGCCGCCAAGCGGCAATCATCCCCGCGACGGTGGAATACCGGCTGGACCTGTCCAGCGTCGACCGTGACCGGTTTGCGTGGAATGCCGATGCAGAAACGCTCGATGTCACGCTGCCGACGCTGAAGATATCGAAGCCCAACCTGGATGAGGCGCAGTCCAAGGTGTTTACCGAGGGCACTTATGTAACGCGCAATGCATCCACCGATCTTAGCCGCAACAATTCAGTGCAGGCGGAACGCAAGGCGGCAGCTTTTGCCAAGAACCCCGAGGTGCTTGCACTCGCCCGCGCTGCGGCGAAGGATGCAATCCGCCAAAACCTTGCTATACCGCTGAGTGTCGCCGGATATGGCGATGTAACCGTGAATGTTCGGTTTGACGGAGAGAAAGCCCCATCCAATGAGTAAAAGACGATGACCGCAGAAACCAAACTTCCGACCGGTACCGACCTGCGCGCCCAAATCGACCGGCTGCGCAAGGATCGTAATGCGGTGATTCTGGCGCATTATTACCAGAAGCCGGAAATTCAGGACATTGCGGATTTTGTCGGAGACAGCCTGCAGCTCAGCCAACTCGCTGCCGATACCGATGCGGATGTAATTGCCTTTTGCGGGGTCAAATTCATGGCCGACACCGCCAAGATCCTCAGCCCCGAAAAAATCGTGGTACTGCCTGATATGGACGCCGGTTGCAGCCTTGAAGACAGCTGCCCGCCCGACAAATTCAAGGCATTCCGCGAAGCGCACCCTGACCATATCGCGCTGACGTACATAAATTGCTCAACCGAGGTGAAGGCGCTGTCCGATGTGATCGTGACCAGTTCCAGCGCGGAAACCATCCTGCAGCAAATTCCGGAAAGCCAGAAGATCATCTTCGGCCCCGATCGCCATCTGGGCGGCTATCTCAACCGTAAATTCGACCGCGACATGCTGCTATGGCCCGGCGTGTGCATTGTGCATGAGGCGTTTAGCGAAACCGAATTGCTGAAGCTGAAAGAACAATATCCCGGCGCGCCGATTGCTGCGCATCCCGAATGCCCCGCGCAAATTGTCGCGCATGCCGATTATGTCGGATCGACCAGCGGCATCCTGCAATTCGCCAAGACCTTCCCCGGCGACACGCTGATCGTGGCGACCGAACCGCACATTATCCACCAGATGGAAAAGGCACTGCCGGAGAAAAACTTCATCGGCGCGCCCGGCGCAGACGGCAACTGCAATTGCAATATCTGCCCCTATATGGCGCTCAACACGATGGAAAAACTCTACACCGCGCTGCGAGATCTGGAGCCTCGCATCGAGATTGAAGAAGGACTTCGCCTGCGCGCCAAAAAGAGCCTCGACAAGATGCTGGAATTGGCCAGCGGAACGGTCGGAATGGGCGATTTGGGGCGGGCATAGTCGGTGCCGACTTTAGCACGCCGAACCCGAACCGCCCTCCCGCGCGTTAGCCCGTCATGACATCGTACATCCGCTGGCTTTGGGCCAACCTCAATTCGAATTACTGGTTTTACCCGGCGCTGTTTGCGGTGACGGGCGCCGTATTGGCATTTTTTATGGTCTGGCTGGACCGAAACGGTTTCGCCGATTTCCTCAACAATGTGAATTGGCTCGTCCCCGCGCGCCCCACTGGGGCAAACAATATGCTGACCGTGATTGCCGGATCGATGATCGGGGTGGCCTCCACCGTGTTTTCTATCACCATTGCGGCAGTCGCTTATGCCAGCGGTAACTATGGCCCGCGCCTGCTGACCAATTTCATGCAAGACAAGGGCAATCAGTTCAGCCTCGCGACCTTTATCGGCACATTCGTTTATGCCCTGACCGTACTGCGCAGCGTGCGGACGGAGGATGAAGTCGCGCCCAGCGCCGCCGATGCCGCAGCCACGGCGCTGCCCGGTTTCGTCCCGCAATTGTCATTGCTGGTCGCAATGGGCCTGATGGCCTTGTCGGTCGCGGTGCTGGTATTTTTTCTCAATCACATTCCCGCCAGCATCCGGATAAATACCGTGCTGGAAGGAATTGGCCGGAGGCTGATCGAGGATATCGGAACCATTTATCCCGAAACCAACAAGGGATACGAGCCAGAGACGCCGCCCTCCGGCCAGCCGGTCCTGGCGGTCAAAAGCGGTTATATCCAGATGATTGACTTTGAAGGCTTGGCCGAACGCGCAAAGACGGCCGAAACGAGGATCGCGCTTGAGGTAAGAACGGGTGATTTTGTCCATCCCGGAATGATGCTGGCGCAGCTTTGCGACAAGGAAGTAAGCGACGAACTGGCCGACGGGGTTCGTTCGGAATTTACGTTCGGCGCTACTCGTACGCCAGAACAAGACCCTCAATTCCTGATCGATGAATTGGTCGAGATCGCCCTGCGAGCCTTGTCACCCGGCATCAACGATCCATTCACCGCCATCACCGCGATGCACTGGTTGGGCACAGCTACGGCTTATTTGGGCACGCGTGATTTGCGGAAATATGTTGTTGATGAATCCGATGACCAGAATGCCCCGCGGATCATTCCCTTGCCCGATGATTTCGAACATTATCTGGCGCGCGGTTTCGGCATTGTTCGGACTGCAGCGGCGACCAGCCCGACAGCGTCGCTGGTAATGCTTGATACGTTGCGCAATGCGGCCGCGCCAATCGACGATGACACACGTAAGGCCATGTTAAAGCGCGAAGGATCGCGGCTGATGGAACAAGTGCGCGAGCATCTTTCCGGCCCTGATTTGCAGGAAGTCGAAGCGCGCTATGTCTTTTTTGCAGAGTCGATGCCGGGTTGAACGGCAGGAGCGCGCATTCCTCTGGCCAAAACTAAAGCAAGACCAAGCAGGACCATCCCGAGTACATCGATGACGCCAATAGTCTCGCCAAAGGCAAACCAGCCGGTCAAGGCGGCGACTGCCGGCTGGGACAGCAGCGCGAGACCGATAATGAGCGGTGGGAAATGTTTCAGCGAAAACACCAGCAGGCCTTGCCCGACCAATTGGCTGAGAATGAACAGCGCGATCAATGGGGTCCAGTTGGTGGGCCAAATTGGCTCTCCGCGCAGCAAGGCAATCCCGAGCAATACCGGCGCACCGGCCAACGCGGACCATGTCAGCAGGCTCCAGCTGCCCAGCTTTGCTCGCGCATTTTGCAAGATCAGCAGATATCCGGCGTAGAATAGTCCGGCGAGCAGGCAGAACAAGTCGCCCACCAGCGTCTCATGCGAGATTTCCAGCGAAGTGCCCATCAGGATCGCCGCGCCTGTCAGCGCCGAGACTATCGCAAGCCATTCCGTCCCGCGCGGCAGCCGCCGCCACATGACGAAACCCCAAACCATCAGAACCAGGCTGCCTGAATTGCCAAACAAAGTGGCATTGCCCAACCGGGTCGCCTCTATCCCGATGTGCCAACTGGCCAAATCCAACGCGAAAACCACGCCTGCCAGCATGACCAACACCAACACCGGCCTCGCGATCCCGCCCAGACGCTCTCCATTGGTCCGCGCGAGCATTGCCAAAAAAGGTAGAGCCAAGAATAATCGCCAGAAACCGGCTGCCACTGGCCCGCTATCGGCCAGCCGAACCGACCAAGGCCCTAGCGCCAAAGCAACGTTTCCGGCCAGCAACGCGGCCACCAATAGCCAGCGCGGTCTTGCCGTCACTTCCGGCTCTATTGCCTGCCGGGTGGTTGAATTGCCCATAACCGCGCCTTAGCTGCCTGTCTGACTTACATAACAGCAAAAAAAGGCCTCCATCTTGCACGACGATCTCTTCACTCCGATCAAACTTGGCGCAATCGAGGCCAAAAACCGCGTTCTTATGGCTCCGCTGACCCGCGGCCGCGCCGATGTACCGGGCTTTGTCCCCAACGATATGATGGCGACCTATTACCGCCAGCGCGCCGGGGCCGGGCTAATCATCAGCGAAGCGACCGGGATCAGTGTCGAGGGTCTCGGCTGGCCATCCGCGCCGGGTATCTGGACCGATGAGCAGGTCGCCGGATGGCAACCGATCACAAAAGGCGTGCATGATGCCGGCGGCAAGATCATTCTGCAGATGTGGCACATGGGCCGGATTGTGCATCCGGTGTTCCTTGACGGCGAGGCACCTGTATCGGCGTCTGCCACAACCGCGCCGGGACAGGCGCACACGCCGGAAGGCAAGAAGGATTACGCCGAGGCCCGGGCGCTGACCGTGGAAGACATCGCGCGGGTAGTCGAGGATTACCGCCACGCCGCCACCAATGCGAAAAAGGCCGGCTTTGATGGCGTCCAGCTTCACGCCGCCAATGGTTATCTGGTCGACCAATTCCTGCGCGACAGCACAAATCTCCGCACCGACGACTATGGCGGCTCGCCGGAAAACCGGGTGCGGTTCCTGCGGGAAATTCTGGAATCATTGATTTCCGTGTGGGGCGCGGACCGCGTGGCAGTGCGCATGTCACCCAATGGGGAAACGCAGGGCTGTGATGACAGCAATCCCGCGGCGACATTTGGTGCGGCGGCGAAAGTCATTGAGGAGCTTGGCCTGGCCTTCCTCGAATTGCGGGAGCCCGGACCGGAAGGCACCTTTGGTTCGACCGATGTTCCCAAGCAAAGTCCGATCATCCGCAAAATTTACTCTGGACCATTGGTGCTGAACAGCGATTATGATGCGGCTAGCGGCGCAGAAGATGTTGCTTCAGGCAAATGTGATGCGATCGCTTACGGGCGGCCGTTTATCTCCAATCCTGATTTGCCAGAACGGATCCGCGTTGGTGCCGAATTCGCGCCCAATGTGAATGTGCCTTTTAGCTGGTATATGCCCGGCCCCGCTGGTTACGTCGATTATCCCACGATGGAAGAAGAAACGGTCGCAGCTGAGTAACTTGCTGCTACTCCTCCGGGGCGGTCTCTTCCGCCTCGGAGTCAGGCTTTGGCTCGGCCGCGTTGCCGCCAACTTCAGCGGTAGAACTTTCGGCACTGTCACTGCTTGCCGGTGCTTTTTCGATCGGCGGGGATTGGGACTGCACGCTATCGATTGGCAGCATTTCGTCGCTAATCGATCCTTCGAGCACTGCGCCTGAAACGGTGCCATCGCCCTGTGCGGCGGGTTCGGGGTCGCTGCCACATGCTGCCAGCACCAGCAGGGCAGACAAAATTACACCAATTCGCTTCACTAAAATTCTCCGCATCAAGCGTTCAGAGCTGCGATAAAATCATCCGCGCGGGCGAGCAATGCCTCATCCCATGCCTCCGGCGCAAGCTGGATGCCCAATTTTGCCAAACTTGTGACCCCATATTCGGCGATTCCACACGGAACGATGCCGCTAAAATGGGACAGGTCAGGGTCCAGATTAACGGAGAAACCGTGCATCGTAATCCACCGGCGCACGCGGACGCCGATTGCGCCGATCTTCGCCTCACGCCCATCCACATCGCAGGTCCAGATGCCGATACGCCCTTCTGCGCGCCAACTTTCCACCCCGACATCATCCAGCGTGTCGATCACCCAGCCTTCCAGCGCATGGACGAATTGCCGCACATCGCGCCCACGCTTGGTCAAATCAAACAACACATAGCCGATCCGCTGCCCTGGCCCGTGATAGGTGTAGCGTCCGCCGCGGCCCGCCTCGACCACTTCAAATCGCGGATCGAGCAGTTCGCCAGCAGCGGCGCTGGTCCCAGCGGTGTACACTGCCGGATGTTCGAGCAACCAGATCAGTTCGCGCGCCTGCCCGCTGGCTATTGCGCGGTTTCGAATATCCATCGCCGCCAACGCCTCGCGATAGGGCACTTGGCCTGTTTCCCGACGATACTCGATCTCCGCCGAAGAATTCACCGGATCATCGGAAGTGGCTGGGGAAATGTTTTTTTCCATTTGATTTGCGTGGCAAGCCCTGTCCAGCTTATCAAGAGGCTTGTTTACTTTCCGGGGAGCGTACTGAAATGAAGTTGGATATGGGTAATGCCTGGAGCGAGGCGACAAAGTTGCTTGGCGCAAATCGCGAATTGGTCGCCATCATTGCGGGTATATTCGTATTCCTTCCCGCCATTGTTCTGGCAGTCATCGCGCCGGGAATGGCGGCCGGTCCAACCGAGATCAATCCGGATGATCCGATGGCCGCAATGACAGAATTCTACGCCGATAATGGCGTGTGGGTAGCGATATTGGCCATAATCAATGCGGTAGGTTCGCTATCCCTGTTCGCACTATTTCGGGACAATCGCCCCACAGTAGGCGAAGCAATCACCACCGGCGTCAAATCTTTATTGCCGTATCTTGCGGCTCAGATCCTGATGGTATTGGGACTGGCGATCGTGCTGGGTGTTCCGGTCGGCTTGGCGGCCAGCCTCGGCGGACCGGTTGCCGGCGTATTGGTCGGCCTGATCGCCGCTGTCGTGCTGATCTATATCATTATCAAATTCGTATTGCTGGCTCCGGCGATGGTGATCGACGGTATCCTCAGTCCTGTAGGCGCGTTGAAGGCATCATGGGCCGCGACCAAAGGCAACAGCCTGCGACTGCTGCTGTTTTTCTTCCTGTTGGGACTGGCGGTCGTGGTGGTGGCTGCTGTCTTCAGCCTGATCACAGGTTTGTTCGTAGCGATGCTGGGAACTGGCTCGGTTGCATCGTTGATCAGCGGTGCATTGAACGGATTGATCAGCGCTGTGTGGACGGTAATTATTGTCGCCGTGCTAAGCGCAACCTATCGCCAATTGTCGGGCCCATCAACGGCTTCGGTCAGCGAAACTTTCGAATAATCCGGGCGCAATCGGGGCGGCGATGACGCTGCCCCGTACCGCTCAGACCGCTTGGTCTTTCCAGCCCCAGAATAGCTGGCAGGGCAGGATGTTGCGCCATTCAAACCCCTGATCGATCCGGTTGAAATGCACCGCCATAAAATCGCGGGCTGCAGCGGAGAATTGATATACCAAGAACGCGCCGCCCGGACGTAGAATGTTATGCGTTGCCTTGGCAATTGCAGGTCCGACACCTGCGGGCAGCGTCGAGAATGGCAGGCCGGACAGCACGTAATCCGCATGATCATGCCCGTGTTCCCTGACGATTTGTTCCACATCCTCAGCCGATCCCAGCACTGCGGTGAAGCGGCTGTCGGCAATGGTGCGGTTGAGATAGTCGATGAACAGCGGATTGGTGTCGATTACCAGCAGTGCCCCGTCTTGGCGGAGCCGTTCGAGGACCGGGCCGCAGAATGTACCCACCCCGGGGCCATATTCGACAAATAGCCTGCACTCGTCCCATTTGACCGGATCCAGCATCTTGCGGATGGTATAGCCAGATGACGGAATAATCGATCCGACCATCTTGGGGTGCTCGACAAATCCGCGAAAGAATACCGCCCATTGGCCCAGCAATCGGCCAAAACGATTTTCCTGGCCGCCGCGAATGGTGGCTATGAGCTGGTTCGTTTCGTTCAAGAAATGCGTCCCGATTTTTTCGGCGCGGCCAGTTTGCCGCAGAGTTAACCTGCGTTGCCAAATGCGCATACTTATTGCAACCCGCCGCTTGCAACCAAATGCGGGCGAGCCTAGCGCCGGATGCATTATGGACGCCGCCTCTCCACCTCCTTTGCCTGCAGCCCCGACCGCACCGGTGCGTCCGATTTCGCGCAACCGCATGGCACTGCTTTTCGCAGTGATGTTGACCACCGCGGCAGGCAACACGGCGATGCAATCGGTTATGCCCGCGATCGGCACTTCGCTGGGCGTCAGCGATGTGTGGATCAGTTTGGCGTACAGCTGGTCCGCGCTGCTGTGGGTGATCTGCGCGCCAATCTGGGCGCGAAAATCGGATCAACGCGGGCGCAAAGCAATGATGGCGCTGGGGATGATCGGCTTTATCACCTCCATGGCATTATGCGGAACTGCGCTGTGGTTTGGCCTGAATGGCTGGTTATCTGCACTGTGGACGCTGCTGCTGTTTGCCGCCGCGCGTAGCCTGTATGGCGGATATGGCTCTGCCGCGCCGCCGGCGGTGCAGGCCTATGTCGCTTCACGCACAGCCCGTTCGGAACGGACACAGGCGCTGTCGATGATCGCTTCCAGCTTCGGACTAGGGACGGTACTGGGCCCGGCACTGGCCCCGCTGATGGTCTTCCCTGGGGTCGGGTTGGTCGGGCCGTTTATCGCTTTCACGATTCTTGGGTTGGTGACACTCGCTGCCTTGCGGATTTTCCTGCCAAATGACGAACCACAATTTGCGGCACGCGGTTCCGCATATGATGCGCCCTACGGTTCCGGCGGTGCCAGCCGTGAACCCAAGGCCGACGATGACGATGTGGACACAAGCGCCGTCGAGACCCCGCCGGATAAGCTCGGCTGGTGGGAACCGCGCCTGCGCCCATGGGTGATTGCAGGTCTATTAGGCGGTCATGCGCAAGCGATGGTGCTTGGGATCGCAGGGTTTCTGGTGCTCGACCGGCTGGGTCTTCGCGCCATGCCGGAAGAGGCGACCGGCTCTATCGCAATTGTCTTGATGAGCGGTGCAATCGCGACGCTGCTTGCCCAATGGGGCTTGATCCCGCGGCTCAATCTCGGGCCGCGCGCGGCTATTCTCTCGGGTTGCGGACTGGCTGCGGTGGGGACGATTATATTTGGGGCCGCGCAGGATTTGCACGGCATTGCCTTTGGCTATTCGGTCGCGTCGCTCGGCTTCGGCCTGTTTCGGCCCGGCTTCAACGCGGGTGCATCACTTGCGGTATCGCGCAAGGAACAGGGCGAGGCGTCAGGCGTCGTGGCCTCTGCTACGGGGGCAGCCTATATTGTCGCCCCAGCAATCGGAGTGTGGCTGTATGGGCATTCGGACTGGCTTGCGTTCGCCGTGATTATCGCTCTGTGTTTTGCGGTACTGGTGATTGGCTGGAAGTCCTTGTCCGCAGATGAAGTGCTGACCAAAGATCGCTAGTCTCTGATCAGAGGATTTCCGCGACCTTCTCTTTGGGACGACATAGCCGCACGCCCTTGTCCGTCTCCACCAACGGCCGGTTGATCAGGATAGGTTCGGCCACCATCGCATCAAGCACGGTGTCGTCATCGGCGCTGGTCAGGCCGCGTTCTTCCGCATCGGTTCCCATCAGCCGCAAGGCTTCGCGCGGTGCCATCCCGGCATCGCGATACAGTTGAGCAAGTTTTGCTCTGGTTGGCGGCGTTTCGAGATAGCGGATAACTGTTAGCTCCATTCCTTCCTGCGCCTCAAGAATCGCAAGAGTATTGCGTGAAGTTCCGCATTTGGGATTGTGCCAGATCGTCGCTTTCATGGGGAAACTTTCCTGTCGTGATGATGTCGGCCCCTTAGAGAACAGGATTTTTCAATAAAAGGCAATTTGCACGGTTGCAATTGCAAACCATTCTCATTAGCAGAATGAACTTGTCGAGAATCATTCGCAATAGGGAAATTCATGCCAGCCGTCACACTTCGTTATGCACTGCTTTGCGGCGCCGTATTCGCCTTGCCGATCACTCCTGTACTGGCCGAAGCCGACGAGCAGCCTGTGCGCGATTATCTTCCGACGGAAATCGTGGTGACTGGTGCAACCGATGGGTATGGCGCGAATGATGGCTCTACCGCCACCAAGACCCCTACTCCGCTGATCAACGTCCCACAGGCAGTTGCGGTGATTACCGATGATCAGATGCAGGATCAGGCGATCCGCCAATTGGGTGATGCCTTGCGCTATATTCCGGGTATCTCGCTTGAAACCGGCGAAGGGCACCGGGACGAGATTTTTATCCGCGGGCAGGAAAGTTCGGCTGATTTCTACCTCGACGGGTTGCGCGACGATGCGCAATATTATCGCTCGCTATATAATATCGAACGCATCGAAGTGCTGAAGGGTGCGAATGCGCTGATCTTTGGCCGCGGCGGCGGCGGCGGGGTGGTCAATCGCGTCAGCAAAACTGCAAAGGCGAGCGAGGCCTTCACCGAGCTGGAAGCTTCGGCAAACAATTTTGGTGCTTTTGCGCTGGCGGCCGACATCAATCAGCCGGTTAATGACACCATTTCTGCACGCCTCAACGCGGCGTATGAGGAGTTTGACAGCAATCGCGACTTCTACGAAGGCCGCTTTATCGGCATTTCGCCCACTATCGCAGCGCAAGTCGGACCTGATACGCGGATCACAGGGACCTATTCTTATGACGACGATGCCCGCGTGACTGATCGCGGTGTTCCGGCGCTGAATGGCGGCCCGCTCACCGGCTTCGACGACACGTTCTTTGGCGATCCCGATTTCAACTATGCGACTGCCGAAACGCATATCGCGCGCGCCCGGATCGAGCACCGGTTCAGTGACACCCTTACCGCCAATGCCTCCGTGCAATACGCCAACTATGACAAGGATTACGCCAATGTCCTGCCGCGGGGTACCGATGGAACCAACGTGAGCCTGTCCGGATATCGCGACTTGACCGTGCGCGAGAACCTGTTCGCGCAGACCAATCTGGTGTGGAACGTCCAAACCGGCGCGCTGGATCACACCGTGCTGATCGGAATTGAGTCCGGCACGCAGAATACTCAGAACAGCCGCCGTAATGTCCTGTTTGACAACGGTACTGCGCTGGTAAGCACAGCCACCGTGCCGCTGGACGATGTTATCTTTGTGCCCCCTGTCTCGTTGACGAACACCATCCGCAGCCGTGACAGCAAGCTGGAAACCCTGTCGATCTATGCGCAAGATCAAATCAAG
>JBBKWK010000210.1:0-6801 GCA_037968915.1 Pontixanthobacter sp. | reverse complement strand
ACCCAATGCTGAAGCATGAATGTCGTGCTGGCTGCATCGCAGATTGTGCCGCAATGCGCTCCGCCATCGGACAGCGAATTTACCGTGTCGTCGGCATGTTGCAACGGGTGCAGAAAGTCCAGATTACCATCAGCGTAGTTCAGGATGGGCATGTAAATGAACCCGGTACCGCTTTCCGAACACATCAAGTCATACGCATATTCGGATGGATCGATCCCCTTGGCGGTGGCGCGGGCTTGAATGGTTGCGCTTTCTTCCGGTTCGTAGTCGAAATCTTCGTCCATTTCATATTGCAGCGCCCAACCTTGGGTTACCGCCATGACCACGGCCAGCATGTCCTGCGGGGCCTCAGAATAATCGTTTGGCTCGGACAGCAATTGCGCCTTGAACGCGGGGTCGAACAGTTTCGCCTGCTGCTGATCCCACGGCAATTGGTTGATCGCCATCCAACTGGGGCGATAGTAGAACGGGTTCACCGTGCCCTGCCACGCCAGGATCACTCCATTACCGCGCAAGGCGATCTGGGCGACGATGTTTGCGCCATTATCGTTCTGTGCGCGCATTTCGGAGATCTGTTCCGCAAGTGGCAACTCCTTCGCGATACTTTGCAATGCGGAGAAAGTGACCGGCAGACCGGTTTCGCGGCTGAGATTGCCCATCCATTCAAATTCATTCCATTCGCGACGCAAATCGCTGGTCATCTCAAACACGCCGTGACCCGCACGGCCCAACGCGCGACCGATTACGACGAGTTCCTCGGCGGTTGCGGTGGTGCCGGGGACCAGTTCGCCGTCGATGGATTTATGCAGGACGGTCCGGCTGGTCGAAAAGCCTAGCGCACCGGCTTTGACGCCTTCTTCCACGATAGCGGACATCTGTGTCAAATCATCTGGTGTCGGCACTGCTCCGGGTTGTTCGCGGTCACCCAGCACATACGCGCGGACTGCACCATGCGGCACGTGGGTGCCGACATCGACTGTCCGGGGCAGTTTTTCCAGAGCATCGAGGTATTCGGGAAAACTCTCCCAATCCCACACCATTCCCTCGACCAAAGCGGTGCCAGGGATATCCTCCACCCCTTCCATCAGGCTGATCAGCCATTCGTGGCGATCAGGCCGTGCAGGGGCAAAACCAACGCCGCAATTGCCCATCACTACGGTGGTAACGCCGTGCCAGCTGGAGGGAGCCATTTCCTGATCCCAAGTAGCTTGGCCGTCGTAATGAGTGTGAATATCGACAAAGCCGGGGCTGACGACCATGCCCGCCGCGTCGATTTCCTCAGCTGCATTGCCCTGAACTATGCCGACTTGCGCGATCAACCCGTCCTTCACCGCGACATCTCCGGTGTACCGGTCAGCGCCGGTTCCATCGACAATGGTTCCACCGCGAATGATCAAATCATATGTTGGCATTGTATATGTTCCCTATTTCGGCCGGAAAGGGTCTCATAAGCAAAGCAATCTGTCTAGAGGCGGCTCCAGTTTCGGGTTCGGTTAGCTCTTCGCCCTGATCATCGCTGCAATATCGACGAATTTCTCACGTGGCGCGCCGTCGCGGGCAGCGGCTGCTTCGGCTTCTTCAATCTTTTTCCAGTCGCGAAAAGTGACCACGTCGAGTCCGCGTGCAGCGGCCAATTCGTCGAAACCAGCCCGGCCTTCCTTGCCTGCTCGGCCCAATTTGCCGGCATCCATATCTTCGGCGATCTTGTCGATAACGCCGTAGCCATCGGGGCGGTTGGTACCGATCGTGCCGCTCGGCCCGCGCCGTGCCCAGCCGACGCAATAAAGTCCGGTCAGGATGCGCCCCTCATCATTGGCGAAGCGGCCCATCCTTTCGTCAAATGGAACATCGGGGATGGGCGAAGTCCGATAGCCGATGCAAGTAATGACCAGATCAGCGGGGATCTTGTAGGTTTCGCCCGTGCCGATTGCGCGGCCCGTTTCGACCTTGGTACGTTCGATTTCCAGGAATCCAACCTTGCCGTCGTCATTCTGAGCGCAGGTCAGTGCGACCGGGCTGGCAAAAAGATCGAAGTAAATCTCGATTCTAGCGTCGGCGTGAATGCTCTCGGGAATAGCGGCAAAACTGCGCAAATGGGCAACCGACTTACGCAATCCGGGTTCGAGGATCGCGTCCTCAGCTTCCTCGGGCAGGTCGTCTGGATCGACTCTTGGGGTGGCGCGGCTAAGATGCGCCAACTCGCCCAGCTCTTTGGGTGTCATCGCCACCTGATGCGGCCCCCGCCGCGCGACAATGGTGATCTTTTCGATTCCTGAATCGAGTAGGGCGTCCAGCGCGTGGCTGACAATATCGCTACCGGCAAACTCTTCTTTGGTCTTGGCCAGAATGCGCGCGACATCCAGTGCGACATTGCCCATGCCTATGACTATTGCATGCTTGCCGGTCAGGTCCGGAGCAAGGCCCGCAAACTGCGGATGGCCATTGTACCACCCGACAAATTCGGCGCTGCCAAAGATATTGGCCAGCCCCTCACCGGGCAGGCCAAGATTTCTGTCATTTGGCGCGCCGGTGGCCAGTATCACCGCGTCATACAGTTCGTGCAGTTCCGCCATTGTCAGATCTTCGCCGATCGACACATTGCCGACAAACCGGACATTGTCGGTCAGTGCGGTTTTTTCATACCGGCGCGAAACGCCTTTGATCGATTGGTGATCGGGAGCAACCCCCGTCCGGATCAATCCGTAAGGAACCGGTAGCCGGTCAAACACATCGACCTGCACATCATCGCCCCATTGCTTCTGCGCGGCTTCCGCCGTGTAATAGCCTGCGGGGCCTGAACCAATGATCGCGATGTGGCGCATCAGGCCGCTTTCTTGTGCTCCACGACATTGTCGGCCGCCGCCGGTGGATCGAGAAACGCACGGATCGCGGCAATGCTTTGATCCTTATGGCTGAGCAGGAACAGATGGCCGCCGCCCTCCATTATCACCAGCTCGCTGTTGGGGATCAACATGTTGAGGAATTTACCGTTCAGCAGCGGAACAATCTGGTCCTCGTCGCCCATAAGGATCAGTGTATCCTTTTTCATGAAGGGCAGGGCAGGCGCGCTGGTCCAACCACGCATGGATATAAGCGGATACATATAGCCGCGGGGGCTGGGCGGGGTAAGGCGCGCCATGTGGCCGCCCTTGCCCGAGGAATTGCCCAATGCACCGCCATAAAGCGTCTCAAAATGCTGCGCCATGAATGCGGCATCTACATAGCGCCGCGGGTTGGCCATTTTGGTAAGCGCGGCGGGGTTGCCGGGCATCATCAACATTCCTGCAGTCGTCGCGACCAGCACCAACCTGCGAGTGCGTTTGGGATATTGAAGGGCAAAGTGCTGCGCCATCGCGCCGCCCCAGCTAATTCCCATTACGTCGACTTCTTCCAAACCAAAACGGTCGAGCAATTTCGCCGTGAGCCTAGCCATGGTAAAAATATTATAAGGTAGAATCGGATCAGGAGATTTGCCGACACCGGGCATGTCGAACATGATGAAACCGCGATCGGAAAGCGCTTCTGCCAACGGAGCAACCGCCTCGATATTGGCGCCAATACCGTTGAAAAACAGGATCGGTGGATGGTCGCTCGGTTCGTCAAGCCGCCAACGGGCAACTCGCAAAGTGCGTCCGCCAACTTTTTCCATGGAGATTTCGGCGGTGGTCATGGCAACCGGTGCCTTGGGAGCGGTCAAACAGATTTCCTTGAATTGGTAATTGGAGCGAACGCTCAACGTTCTTCGAGTACATACAATCCCGGGGCAGGGTCTAGTGGTTTGAACTTGGCATTACCCAGCTTTTTCGGCGCGGCTTTCTGTTTGCCGGAGCGGGCCTGCAGCCATTCCATCCAGTACGGCCACCAACTGCCAGCGACTTCTTCTGTTCCCGCCAACCAATCCTCGACCTCTTTGGGAGGATGGGCCGGTTTTTTGGATTTGAAATATTTCGCTTTGGGATTGCCGGGAGGGTTCAGGATTGCCTGCATATGGCCAGCCTGACTAAGCACAAAAGTAACATCTTTCGATCCGAACAATTGGGTCGAACGATAGCATGCTTGCCACGGCGTGATGTGGTCGGTGACCCCGCCCAGAATAAATAGATCACTGGTTACCTTGCTGAGATCAACCTTGTGATCGATCATCTCGATCTCGCCTTTCTTGGTGAATGCGAGAGTTTCGAAAATGGTCAGAAAATCGCCCATCAGCGTGGCGGATAGGTTGGTTGCGTCGGCATTCCAGAACAATACGTCAAACGCTGGCGGATCTTCGCCCAGCAAGTAATTGTTGATAACGTAATTCCAGATCAGATCATTGGGCCGCAGCCAGGCAAATCCGCGCGCGAGCGAGTCCCCTTCGATCACACCCTGCTTGGCAGCGCGTCGGCGGGCCAGCTTCATACCGTTTTCACTTACCAGCGATCCGGCCTCGATATCGTTTTGCTTCGGATGCAGCACGCAGACCATGAGGGTGAGCGAGCCGAGGAGTGTGCTCTTGTCCGAGGCGAGTTTGCTGGCCAGCAAAGCAGCAGTTTGCCCGCCCGAACAGCCAGCAGAAACATTTACCTTTTTCGAGCCGGTAATAGCCGAAACGGCCTCCATCGCCTCGCGGCAGGAGTGAATGTAATCGACCATTCCCCAATGGCCCTGTTCCTTGGACGGATTACGCCAGCTGATTACAAAAGTCTGGATGCCATGATCGACCTGCCATTTTACTACCGATTTCTCGGGGCTGAGGTCGTTGATATACATCTTGTTGATCTGCGGCGGGATGGTCAATTGAGGAGTTTCATAGACCTCGTCCGTCGTTGGCGCGTAATGCACCAATTCCATCATTTCTGTGCGCAGGACAACCGACCCCTTGGAGATCGCTACATTCTCGCCCAGTTTGAACGGGCGCTTGTCCACTTGGCTAACCATGCCCTTGTTATGGACGATGTCATCATAGGCGTTCTTGAGTCCCTTCACGATGCTTAGTCCGCCGCTGTCGATCACTCGCTTTTGCGCGGTGGGATTGCCCATCAGGGTATTGGTTGGGGCTAGTCCATCGATTATGATATTCGAGATGAAATTGGCCCGGTCACGTTCCAGATCGTCCAGTTCCAGATCATCCAGCCAATTGCTCATGCCCTTCTGCACGGCGAGGTAATATTGCGCCCCCGCCCGGAAGAACGGGTTGTATTGCCATGCGGGATCCTTGAACCTTTTGTCCTTTGGGTCAGGTGTCAGTTCAGATTTGCCGGTCATGATCTTGATCATGTCTTCGCCCATGTTGCGGGCGTGTTTAATGCTGCGCGCCGGGTCTGACGCGGTCTCGCGCAGCAGCAGCGCGATGGCACCCATAAAATCTTCCCGGGCGAGGCCGATCATCGGCCCCAATGCGGTGGTGGATTGCGCTGCTTCATTTTCCAGCGTCTTGCGATCGTTCATTCTGCGTCCCCGTGAGCCTGTTTCTGGCCGTTAAGGGCGTGTCATGCACCGGAGCCTGCGGATTGGCAAGGCGTGTGCAGATACTGATCGAAAGCCCTGAATTGGATCAATCGCGGCCGGCTATTCAACCCGTTGAAATTGGGGCTGCCACAAGGCCAGGTTACGGGCGCGCCCAAGTACCGAAGATGCGCTGATATTAATCCATCCTTCGACATCCCTGTGGCAACAATGCAAGCTACTTGCTGACAGCGCAGTTTAGCGCGGCTAAGGGGCGGGGCGAGGTATTGTAAAATACCAATCCCAAACTTACCGGCGGAACATGACCGAATTATCCAAGATTAGAAACTTTTCCATAATCGCACATATCGATCATGGCAAATCCACGTTGGCGGACCGGTTAATCCAGTTCACTGGCGGCCTCACCGATCGCGAGATGTCCGCGCAAGTCCTTGATAACATGGACATCGAGAAGGAGCGCGGGATCACCATCAAGGCCCAGACCGTCCGCCTCAACTACACCGCGAAGGATGGCGAGACTTACCAGCTCAGCCTGATGGACACCCCCGGCCATGTCGACTTCGCTTACGAGGTCTCCCGCTCCCTCGCCGCATGCGAAGGCGCGCTGCTGGTGGTGGACGCCGCGCAGGGGGTCGAGGCGCAGACGCTCGCCAACGTCTACCAATCCATCGAACACGACCACGAAATCGTCCCCGTCATCAATAAAATCGACCTGCCCGCTGCGGAACCCGAGATGGTTCGCAAGGAAATCGAGGACATCATCGGCATCGACGCGTCCGAGGCGGTGCTCACCAGCGCCAAATCCGGCATCGGCATCGAAGAAGTGCTCGAGGCGATCGTCACCAAGATCCCCCCGCCCAAGGGCGACCGCGACGCGCCATTGAAGGCGATGCTGGTCGACAGCTGGTACGACCCCTACCTCGGCGTGGTCATCCTCGTCCGCGTCATCGCCGGCACCATCAAGAAAGGCCTGCACGTCAAATTCATGCAGGGCGGCACCGACCATCTGATCGACCGCGTCGGCTTCATGAGCCCCAAGATCGAACAGGTTGCCGAATTGGCCGCAGGCGAAATCGGCTTCATCACCGCCCAGATCAAGGAAGTGGCGCAGGCGAAAGTCGGCGACACCATCACCACGGTCAAAAACGGCGCGAAGGAAGCTTTGCCCGGCTTCAAGGAAGTCCAGCCGGTGGTGTTCTGCGGGATGTTCCCCGTCGATGCCGCCGATTTCGACAAATTGCGCGACAGCATCGGCAAATTGCGGCTCAACGATGCCAGCTTCAGCTTCGAGACTGAAAGCAGCGCCGCGCTCGGCTTCGGCTTTCGCTGCGGCTTCCTCGGCCTGCTGCATCTGGA
>JBBKWK010000209.1:0-7606 GCA_037968915.1 Pontixanthobacter sp. | reverse complement strand
GTGCGATCAGCCAAGGGCCTATCTGGATCAAGCAAGGTGCTCGCGATCATGCGGCAAGCATCCACTCCACCCTGATCACAGGACCGTTTCAGAAGAGTGGCGGCCGCCGCGGGGGCTGCCGCAATGCCCTCACCATGTTCAAGAGCAACGGAGTATTTGGCGCAGCCACTGAGCGAACCAAGCGAGCAGGCACGCTCGAGCGCGATCGCTGCATCCGCTTTTGCTTGATCATCCAGGCCGATACTGAAAAGTTGACCAAGTCTGAAACAGGCCACTGCAATCTCGCCTTCACAGGCCTGCTGGTACAGTTCAGCTGCAATTGGCCGGTTCTGCTCAACCCCGAGCCCAAGTTCATAGGACCTACCCAAATTCACACAGGCGCCCGGATCGCCGCCATCGCATTCCGCGATGCTTGCCTGTACTTCGGCTGCCTCTCGCTCGCGCTGCGCAACTGGCTTGTTAGTCGAAGCTATGGGGGTTCCGTTCGAATAATAGATCCGGTGAGCAGGTTCGGCAGGATCGCCGTTCTGCGCAAGCAGCGGTGTGGCAGCGGGAGGTATAACGAGGGAAAGCATCAGGAACGCCGACAACGCCAAGAGCAATCTGGTCATGTCTGTCCCCTTCCTATTCTCAAGACTGCCCTAGAGACCGGCAATCGGTCAAGCAAAGCAACCGCGTCACACGATCCAGTTGTGCCCCCGTGTCCTGATTTTCTGCTCTGAGGGATCGAAGCCGGACGAGCCGACCTCGGGCGCGGACCGGCAAATACCGCGGTGTAGTAATGGCGACCGCATCATTCTAGAGGAGAAGCACAGGTTCAGGCAATTCAGGTGCAGACATGGCCCGCAAGCACTCTAAACATGGTTCTTATGCTGATCAGCAGTGCGCGGAGGAGGCCCCCCCGGCGGCGGCAGTTCCTTGCTGGCTTTGCGGGCGGCCGACTGGCAAGACAATTGTCTGGCACCATCCCGTACCAAAAAGCCGGGGCGGGCGCGATGTCGTGCCCATGCACCCCATTTGCCAGCAGACCTTGATGGCCAATTTTACCAATTCCGAACTGCAGCGCTACGCGATGGATGTGGAATCCCTTCTGGCCAATCCCAACGTGCGCAAATTTGTCGACTGGGTCGCGAAAAAAGACCCTGACTTCACCGCGACCACGGCAAAAAAGCAGCGCTGAGTCAGCTAGCCTTATGAGAACCAGGAAGCGCTACCTGACCGCAACGATGGCGGACGGCTATGTGAAAACGATCGGCCCCACATCTGCTCCATTCACGCACTACTGGCGGATTGTCGCCATTCTTGGGGACGGGCGAACCGAGGTCTTCTGGGGCCACACCAAGTCGTTGAAGGAGGCTACGAGCAAGAAAGCGGCGACCGCCGACGCAGCACGGCAGCGCGGCTGGGAGAGCTACGACTTTGAGGTCGTCGAGCTTGTGGTCGTGGCACCAATGAGCGGCTGAGACGAGTTAGCTCGTCTGGCAGCTGACCGATTGCTGTGCCGTCATTCCGTCAGCAGAGTGGTTCTGCGGTTAGCTCACCCATACATCGAGCAAATAGCGTTCTTCTTCTATCATTGCCTCGATCCAGGCCGCCGCGTCACTCTGGCTGCAATTCGCCTTCTGGGCATAAACCGACGCCAAAGCCCTCCGGACGTCTGGCTCCATTCGCGCACCATCACCGCAGATGTATATCCGCGCGCCGCGCTCTAACTGTGCCCAAATTCGGTCTGCCTGTTGAGCTATGAGGTCCTGCACATAAGTGCGCGAACCATCGTGACGGGAGAAAGCAGTATGGACTGAGGCCACGCCGCGCCGGTCATAGTCTGCCAATTCATCGCGGTAGAGGTAGTCGTGATCAGGGTGATGGCAACCGAAGAACAGCAAGGCTTCACCAAGTGTGGTGCCGGTCTGCTGCAGCATGTCACGCTGCTGGAGAAAGCCTCGAAAAGGAGCAATTCCGGTACCGGGGCCAACCATGATAATAGGCTGGGAAGGGTCATTCGGAAGGCGGAAATTGGCGGTTGGCTCTCGGACAATCGCCTTAAACCGTTCCCCTGGGGGCAGCTCTGCGAGATAGTTAGAACAGGTCCCTTTGAAATCGCCTTTACCGGACAGTGCAGGGCCTTCGACAACACCGACAGTGATCGAACAGCGACCAGAGCCTTTTTCCGGAGCTGAGGAGATCGAATAATAGCGCGGGCTCAGGAACGGGATGAGTTCGAGGAACACCGCCAGCGGAAGGTCACAGGCTGGGAATTCCTCAAGGATGTCCAACACCGATTTGCGTTTTTCCAATATTTCAGTGGTGTAGGTATCGCCTCCATTTGCGTCAGCTGGTTTGGCCAATTCCTCGAGGGCAGATCGCGATTTGGGACATTCCGAATATCGAGCCAGCGCCGCGATGTCCCTTCGGGTCGCCACGGCCTGTAGCTCACCCGCTGTTTGGGCGAGATGCTGGACCGAGAATGTGCTTCCGCTTGGGAATGGCCCGCGCATTTCGCTGCGGGATTCGATCCGGACATAGGTATCGCGGTCCAGCTTGAAACGCCTAAGCAGCCGCTCGACGACGACTTCATCATTCACCGGAACCACACACAGATGGTCGCCCGGTTGGTACTGCATGCCATCGGGCAATTTCACTTCGATGTGCCGGGTAGAACGCCCTTCGCCCTTACTGATATCCTTGAGTTCGGTGTTGCTTACTACTTCGACCTCGCGTGCGCCGACGCGGTCAGCAACGGCATTGGCCGTCACGCTTTCCGTTAGTTCGACCGAGTAGAGTGGCTGCGCAATGGCATCGGATTCACCCTCAAGATCAACGCCAAACTCATCGCCCAATTGCGGGATCAGCGCATCCAGCCAATCATGAAACTGCGTGTCGACGTCGCCGCGGGCATCAAGTTCCTCAGTGCCAGTAATACGCCGTGCGCCCATAGAAGCGAGCTGCAGGTCGATCTTGCGCGGGACCAGTTGGAAAGTGGAAGCCCAGTCACTGTTGCCGCAGCCCAGGACGAAATAGGCGACCCCATCAAGCTGTGCCAATACCGGATCGCTTTGCTCGAGCCAGTCGACAAACTTCGACGCATTGTCGGGCGGCATGCCGTTGTACGATGAACAAGCAATGGCAATTGCGCCCTCGGTCGGCAGCTTGCCTGCATAGGCATCAAGCTCCGCCAGTTCCACGTCAAAGCCGCTAAATTCAGCCTTTTGCGCCAGTTCGCGAGCGAAACTTTCGCTCGAACCTAGGTTCGACCCGAACAGCACTAGCAGCGGAGTGCCATGACTTGGCACTGGCGCTATGGCCGGCATATTTCCGATTACGGCTTCAGATCCTGTGTCTGCCCCGCCGCGTTCAATATCTTCCCTGAGCCGTGCCTTGATGAAAAATTCATCGGGCTTGATTGACAGCGTTTCCTTGATGTCGAGCTGGTAATCGGTGTGATCGAACAGATCGAACCGCTGCAGGATCATGCCAAGCACGAGGATCGATTCCTGAAGTGCAAATTGTCTCCCGATGCAGGCACGCTGGCCATTACCAAACGGTTTGTAAGCAGCCGGGTGACGGCTGGCTTCTGCCTCCGGCGTGAAGTGGTCCGGATTGAACTGTTCGGGATCGTCCCCCCACACGGAGGTGTCTCGGTGGAGCGAAGGTATGAGGACCGTTGTGAAGGTGCCTTTGGGGACTGCGTATTTGCCGCCGATGATTACATCGTCATACGGCGCCAACCCAAGCGCGGGCGCGGTGGGCCACAAACGCAGCGCCTCTGACAGGATAGATCGAATATAGGGCAACCTGCCAATTTCCGGCAGCGTCGGTGCGCGGTCTATATTGCGGCCAAGAACCTCATCAACCTCTGCGTAAGCGCGCTTTAAGACGTCGCGATTTTTCAGCAGGTAGTAGAGCGTGAAGGACAGCAGACCTGAGGTTGTCTCATGGCCTGCGATCAAGAACGTATTGATCTGGTAGCGAATGTTCTCGTCCGACAGCCGCTCGCCGGTCACCGCGTCGCGGCCCAAGAGCATGAAGTCGAGCAAATCGCCTTGGCCATCTCCGCCCAGGTTGCGCCGCTCGAGAATAATCTCGTCAACGAGATTATTCATATAGGCTGCGTCTTGCTGAAGCTGCTTTAACTGTTCCCCTTTGAACAGTTTTTCACCCGGAATGCCGCGCATGCCTAGTGTCGTGCCGAGCGTCCGGTTTAGCGCTTCGATAAAGGGATGGAAATCCTCGCGGTAGAAAGAATTGAACCGGTAGCCGAACCCGCAGACACCAATCGTGTCGAGTGTTAGCCGGATCATATCCTTGGGGACATCGATTACTTCGTCAGAGTTCAATCGCTCCCATTTCAGCATTAGCTGGCTGGCGATGTCGGTCATCATCGGCAAATAGCCACCCATCGCTTTCTGGCTGAAGGAGGGAAGCAGGATGTTGTGCGCCTTGGCCCAGTTTGGATCATCGGTGTTCCCGGTGAACAAACCATCACCTGCAATCAGACGCAGCCGCTTGAGCGGCCCGCGCACCGTCTTGTCAAAGCGCTTTTCGTCGCAAACTTCGGCAACGAGATCGGCGCTCGAGACAATAATCAGGGGCGTTCCCATCATATCGAGCTTGAAGATCGGGCCATATTCATCCGCCAGCTCCATCAGAGACTGGATCAGGCGAGATGAGTCGACAGTAAAGGCGTTGCCGATCAGCGGCTTGCCTGGAGGCTGCGGGATCGGATCGAGCGATGTTCTTGATGCCATAAGGCTGGCTTGTGGCAGACAATCGTTACGGCGCAAAGAGTGCCGTTTACCAAGTGGCTGGGGATACGCCGCGCGCAGCGGACCTGCTTCGAAAAATGGTTGACGCAAAACGAGCGTGACGAGGCCCTGAGCGCTGGAATTCTCGCCGTTCCCTGCTTTGCTGCACTCGTCCCGCTCGGTTAATCCCAGTGCGGATTATTCTGACATCAAATCGGCGAGCAACGAGGTTGCTTCGCGTTTGACTTCGCCATAACCGCGGGTTTTTGCTGATTGTGTTGCTTTTTCCAGCAGGAACCGCGCGGCCTTTGCGTCCCCGATATTATCTCGCTTGAGAAGCATCTGCCCCTGGCGCAGATCGGTTAGCGCGCAATAGAATCCCATCGAATGGCGTTCGCACACCTTGGAAGCTGCCAGAAGATGGGTTTCAGCATCATCATATTGCCCGAGAATGGTGGCGAGGGCGCCAAGATAGAGGGCAACCGGTCCTTCGGCAGTAAGTCCGCCCGCAGACGAAAACTGCTCCGACCATGGGGATAGTATGTCGTATAGTGCCTGAGCATAGCGCCGGTCACCGCAAGTGATGGCTGCCGCGGCATATTCAGTCATGCCGTTTAGCCATGCAGCGTCTTGGGGCAAGGCGTAATTTGTGGCGGCAAATTCATCGAGAATCCGTAACGCGTCGTCAATTTGTTGCGCCTGTGCGGATGCCATGGCCAGCGACGCGCGGATCGTTGGCAGGCCGGGATTTGCGTCGGCCATGGCCTGCAGCATGGGGTACATTGCCCCCATCGTTCCGCGCATCCAGTTAATGGCAGCAAACTGCACCCCGCAGCACATTTGCGCGTCAGGCTGGCCGCATTCCGCACCGATCATCGCGGCTTCCTGGGCAAGTTTTTCTGCTTCCGCCAAATCACCCGTGATTTGCGCACGCTTTGACATATGAAAAGTGTATTCCCAACGCAGCGAAGGCAAGTCTAGCTGGCGCACTAGCTGCTCCGCAATTGCGAAGCAGCGATCTGCCTCCACAATATCACATGCACGCACTGCGGCTGTCGCACGGTACATGGCGGCGAAGTAGAGTTGCAACGGATCGCCAAGACGTTTCGCCCGCATAAGCGCATCAGCGGTCCATTCGAGCGATGATTTGAGCATGGAGGGTACCGCGAGCGAGAAGGCCAGCTGATTCTGGATGCGCACCATTATCGCGTCATCGCCCAATGACCGAGCGATGGAAAGTGCCTCTTCAGACAAGGTGCGGCGGTGCTCGAGCGTCGTCCCGAAAGCAAGTTCGGAACACAGCAAACCAAGTACGAGTGCCCGGTCGGCAACGCCTGCCGGCAATTTTTCAAGCGCCAGTTCCAGCTGCGCGACCTTTTCGGTATCTGCCGCACCCGATGTGCTGTGCCAACCGCGATCATTGGCGAGCGCTGCACGCACCAGCCGATCGGTATCATCCAGTTTGGCAGCGCGTTCACCTGCCCCAAGCAAGGTTATTCGATAGGCCGGGTCGCCTGCCTGACGCTGCGCTGTTCCCAGGCCGATAGCCAGGTCGAGCTCGAATACCTGGTCGGACAGACCATGCCCATCCGCCAATGCGGTGGCCGACACAAAGTAATTCATCGCATCTGCGGGCGCGAGCGCAGCAAGCGCGGACCAGCCCGCTTCATAAGCATAGCGAATTGCTTTCGCCGCGTCCGCACTCTGCGGCGCATGGCACCAATGGCGCGCGAGTTCCCCCGCCCGAAACCCTGGCCGGTTGTTGCATAGCTCCTCAAGCGCAACCGCTACTTGGCGATGCGCCACAACCCGCCGGGCAGGGCCGATATCCTGATAGAGCACATGCTGGATCAGAGCATGGGTGAAATGGTACCGACCGGCACTGTTGGATAGCTCGCGGATGATGCCCGCCTCGCAGGCTTGATCGAGCATATCGATCAGCGGCCCTTCATCCATCGCAGTCGTCCGGGCGAGCAAGTCGAAGTCGAAGTCTCGCCCGATGACGGATGCAAGGCCGAGCATCCGGCCGCATTCCGGGCCGAGCCGCGCGATGCGTGCGCCGATTACTTCCCGCACACTGTCAGGAAGTGCCAAACCGTCGATGCCGCCGAGGGCAGTCAAATTACCATCCTTCGATATCGCGCCGGTTTCCGCCAAATGGCGCAACAATTCGGTCACGAAAAAGGGATTGCCGTCGGTTTCGTCGTGTACCGCTGTGGCGATTTCCTGCGCGACGGCACCGGCCTTTGCGCCAATCATTGCCTTGACGCATTCGAGTACGTCATGGTCGAGAAGACCTTCAAGATTGAGGCGCGTTACGCCTGGCAACCGGTGCAGGGCAGCCAGCGTAGTGAGCAATTCGGATGCTTCATCGTCGCGAAAAGTTGCAAGCACCAAAAGACGCATCGGGGTGACTGAAGCTGCCAGATGTTGGAGCAATCGCAAGCTACCTTTGTCTGCCCATTGGATGTCGTCCAGCATCAACAACACCGGGCTCTGCGCCGATGCAGTGGCCAGTATCCCAATTACCGCGGCGAACAGCGCCGACCGTTCCGATTCCGCATCGGTGGTCTTGGCTGGCGGCAAGTCCGGGATTCGGCTTGCCAAGGAAGGCACCAATCGGACCAGTTCGGAACCGTATTCGGCTACATGGGCACGCAGTACCTCCTCCGGCGCATGTGTGACGTAATGGCTCAATGATTCTGCAAATAATTGATACGGCGCGATAATATCTTCTTCGCAGTGACCAAATAATATGGTGGTCCCACGTTCGAAAGCATCGCGCGTTGCGCGGGCAACCAGGGTGGTCTTGCCCAGTCCTGCCTCGCCAGCCACGAACAGCAATTCGCGCATCCCCGTTG
>JBBKWK010000208.1:0-3310 GCA_037968915.1 Pontixanthobacter sp. | reverse complement strand
TCAAACACCCGGCCAGTCATACACCATTCGAGAGCCTGACCAATTCCGACGATCTTGGGCAGAAACCAACTCGAAGCCGCTTCTGGCACAATTCCGCGCCGGGCAAACACGAAGCCATATCGCGCATTGTCCGACGCCAATCGGAAGTCCATCGCCAATTGCATGGTTGCCCCGATGCCTACCGCGACCCCGTTGCAGGCGGAAATCAGCGGCTTGGTGGACTGAAACAGGCGTAATGTCAGCCGCCCGCCGCCATCGCGGACACTGTCTTCGGACAGATCATCAACCGGTACATCGCTGGAAAATGGTCCGCCCCCGCCCTCCGGGGTCAGGTCGGCTCCGGCGCAAAATGCCCGGTCACCCGCGCCGGTAAATATGACCGCGCGAACCGCATCGTCCGCATCGGCCAAATCCATCGCCGCGCAAATTTCGCTCATCATAAGACGGGTATAGGCGTTCATTTTCTCCGGACGATTGAGCGTGATGGTCGCAATGGGTCCGTCGACCTCATATTTGATTTGGCTATAATCGCCCATCACGCTCTCCTCAGTTGATAATACCAAGCCGATCACCCCGGGCGCTAATTCTATATATTGTTCCCGATATCCTAAACTCTTGGGGAACGCCACGAATTCGGCTGCCGCTTGACGGCACTACACTTGACGGGGCAACGCGCCTTGGGACACTGGATTCGAAATGCTTGATCAAGAATCTTCGCCGGAATGGTTTCTCCACCGCATGGACGCTAAGGCTGGTCTTGGTCTTTATGTTTCAACGACGACCGGCAGGCTGCGCAATTCCGCCTTTATCGATGGACGTGAACGGTTCTGGGACTCTGAAGAGGTGCGTCCATTAAACTTGGGTAGCGACGCCAGAGCAGATCCCGTACTGCCGCCACCTTGCTTAATCTTCCATGTTTCGTTTTGCGGTTCAACTTTGCTTGGCCAATTGCTGGACCAGCGGGGTCGCAGTCTGGTCTTGCGCGAACCGCAAGCGTTGGTGGACTTGGCGACGCAGCAATCCAGTCTCGGTGAGATAGCGCCAAGTGCGTTGAATGCTTTGAGTGACCTCGCCATCCGTGAAATGGGCAACTTGCTAACAGCGGGCGAGGCGCTGGTGATCAAACCTTCCAATTGGGCGAATTCTCTGGTTCCCGTCATGTGTGATGTGCGGCTCGGAGCCAAGGCGGTGTTTCTGTCCATGGAACCCGCAGACTTTGTCACTGCTGTATTTCGGGGAGGGCGTGACCGGATGGCCTACACTGTCCGCGCTGCGGCGCATCTGACAAACACCACTGGATTTGGCAGGGCCGCGATGAAAAACGTTTTAGTATGGAGCGATGACCCGCTTGATCAAATAGCCTGTTTCGCCGCCCTGTCACTCCGCGTGCAGGAACATATTTTCAAGTTGGCAATGTCACAGCGCGATTGGGGCGACGACCACTGGTTCGATTTAGCGCAAATCGTCGCTGATCCTATTACAATAGCAAAAAAAGTCGCAAAAGTGTTCGGTTTGACCAACGACGAGGAGGCAATCGAACGCCAAGCGTCACTTTTCCGAAATGTCCACTCCAAGGATCAAGCGATGTTGTATTCTACAGAGCAGCGCACACGTGAAAATGAAACAATCAAGCTGCATCATGAAGGAAGGATTCAGAACGCCTTGAAATGGGCTGCCTCCCTTGACCTTTGATTGTACGCGGCAACATGGGTGAATGATTTCATCCTTCTGCGCGCAACCAGCCCGTGATTGAATAACGGCGATAGGCTGCGGACTGGGTTACTTGCGAAACACTGTGAAATTGCGGTACGGCAAACAGGTCGAGACAATTAAAAGCAGGCACTTGTCCTACGATGCGGTCCCCATCATGGAACAACAATAGGCCGCCCCACTCTGTACGCCACTCGGGTGTCAAGCCGAACACGTACGCCGCCCGCCGCCTTTTCCCTGCAACCGCGTCATCGTGGCCAGTCAGAAAATCTCCCGGGGAATAGGCTGTCGCCTGCGCATCAGCAAAGGCAATATCACTCTTTGCGGTTATCCGGCGCAGCAGGTCGACGGGCTCCTCACTGGAGAGCCATGTCGCGAATTTCGCAACCGGATCATCCGACCGGATCCGGTCGGGGGAAGGATCAGGTGCGCGAATCGTTTCATAGCGATATTGGAACCCCGACCGCGCGCCAGCGGCGACAGCTTCCTCCAGCGAAGCCATCTGCTTCGCGCTCATCTTTGCCCGTGTCTCGCGGTTCAATTCAAAGATTTTATCACCGCTATTGACGATTTGGTGCCAATCCTGCCGCTTGCGCAGCCCAGTATGAAGATTAAGGGCAGTATTCGACGTTAGTAGATCACGAATGCGCACGTGGCCAGATTTGCGAAAGTCTTGGGCCAGCCGGTCCGTATCAATATCTGGACGTAGTGAAAATCGTAGTTCGGGCATCAACTCATCCATATCCGCGATTTACGCCGGGTCAAACTTTCCGCGAAACGGCCCGGTCTTGATATTAAGGTTTCATGAGTCTTTCTTGCATTGGCGACTCAGCGGGATGTTGCAAGGGGGCCATTGCACCTTGTTTTCTGGCGGAATTTGCTTCTTTCGCGAACTACGTCAATTAGCGCGGTGCCATACGGATTGCGCCGTCGAGCCGCACATCCTCTCCATTGAAATATGCATTTCCGATCATCGCCAGCGCCAGTTCGGCATATTCTTCGGGATATCCCAGGCGCTTGGGGAACGGCACGGATGCAGCCAGCGCCTCCTTTACCTGCGGCGGCGCAGCATTCATCAGCGGAGTGTTGAAAATGCCCGGCAGGATCGTGTTGACTCGGATGCCTTCGCTCATCAAATCGCGGGCAATTGGCAGGGTCATGCCAACAACGCCGCCCTTCGAAGCCGCATAGGCAGCCTGGCCCATCTGGCCATCTTCGGCAGCCACACTGGCGGTATTGACGATCGCCCCGCGTGCGCCGTCTTCAAGCGCATCCAGCGTCAGCATTCCGGCAGCCGATTTGGCGATACAACGGAAGGTGCCGACCATATTGATCTGGATGATAAAATTGAATGCATCCAACGGAAAATGCTTGATCGATCCATCGGTTTTGGACCGGCTGGCAGTCTTGATCGCATTGCCGACCCCTGCGCAATTCACCAGAATGCGTTCCTGTCCGTGGGCTTCGCGTGCCCTGGCGAATCCCGCGTCGACCGACGCATCATCGGTAACATTTACTTCGCAGAAAATGCCGCCAATATCGTCAGCGACCTGCTTGCCCTTTTCTTCCTGCAGATCGAAAATCGCAACCTTCACACCCT
>JBBKWK010000207.1:0-3357 GCA_037968915.1 Pontixanthobacter sp. | reverse complement strand
ACGGGGCGATCCGGGCGGCGGCGCGGCGGCTCGGGCTTCGCCTCAACACGGGGCTGAGCGGCGGCGCGGGTGGGTGTGGGACGGGGCGGCGGCGTGGTTGCAACCGGTCTTGGCGCGGGGATTGGATCAGCTTGCGCCTGCTCAACAGGCGGCGCTGCCTGCGGTTCGTCCGACAGTGTCGGGGCGATTGCGGCACGGCTTTCCGCCACAGGATCTGGCGCGGTGGAGGCAAGACTGACTTCGCTCGTCAAACTAACCGTCATCCGCTCAGGCAATGGCGGCACTTCATCCTTGCCGGGTTGCAGGATCAGCACGGCCACCAACGCAACGTGCAGGACCACCGCGACCCCGAGGCCAACACGTTCATCAGTTCGGAGTGCTGCAAGCGCCATAATCAAGCCCGATTATGGTGCGGATTCTGAACCGTTGGTGACCAACGATATCGCGTTGAAGCCAGCCCGATTGAGTTCACCCATCACCGCCATCACCCGGCCGTAATCCAGCCCTTGGTCGGCACGCAGGGTTACTTGCGGCAATTTGCCCCCGGAAGTCGCAGTGATATTTGCGAGCCGGTCGGGCAATTCGCCTGCCGCCAGCCGGTCATCACCGAGGTAAATGAAACCATCGCCGTCAATGCTGATGGTCACCGGATCTTCCTCCGGCGCGAGCGCATTGGCGCGGCTCTCGGGCAGATCGATTGGCACGCCAGCCGCCAGCAAAGGCGCTGTGACCATGAAGATAATCAGCAGCACCAGCATCACATCGACAAACGGTGTTACGTTGATTTCCGCCATCGGCGCGCGGCGCGAGCCCCGCCTGCCGCCGCGCTTGCCGCCGTTGGCCATACCCATCGCCATCAGCCCCGCTCCAACTCGCGGCTGAGGCTGGAATGGAACCGGTCGGCGAAGCGTTGCAGCTTCGATTCCAGCGCGTTCACCCCGTGACTGAAGCGGTTATAGGCGATCACGGCCGGAATCGCCGCGAACAGGCCGATGGCAGTGGCAAACAGCGCCTCCGAAATACCGGGAGCCACCACCGCGAGCGAGCTGTTCTGCTGCGCGCCAATTTGGAAAAAGCTGTTCATGATCCCCCAGACGGTGCCGAACAGGCCCACAAAGGGGGCAACCGAACCGACAGTGGCGAGGAAATTCAGCCGTTCCGCCAGATTATCCGCTTCCTGTGCGACCTGACTTTCCATCGCCCCGGCAAGGCGTTGGCGGGTTCCGTCACGGTCCATTGCTTTGAGACGGGCCGAGCTGCGCCATTCGGACATTGCCGCCGCTGCAATTCGCGCCGACGGAATATCGCGCCGACCGCTCTGCTTCATGAATTCATCGAAATCATCCGCGCGCCAGAATTCTTCTTCGAATTTGGCGCTGCACCGATTCACCGCACCCAGCCGGAAACTGAACGAGACGATGATCGTCCACACCCACACACTGGCCAGCAGCAGCCCGGCCATCACCAGTTGCACGACGATATCGGCATCGAGAAACAATTTCACAGGATCGAGATGATCGGATGTTTCCCCCAGAACGGGGGCGGCAGCCAGTAGTGACAAAATGGTCATGCAGTATCTTCCGGGACAAGGACTTGGGAAAAGGCATCACGCCAACCTTGGGGCTGGCGGCAGGGTTTACCGTCGGGACTGACAAAGCCGATGCGCAAATGCGCCTCGGTCAGCAGCTCGCCCCCAAATTCGGGGTTGCTAAATGCGCGTTGGTGCATTCTGACCGACGCCGCGCGCAATTGGGTACAGCGGGTTTCGATCAGCACATCATCGTCCAACTTGGCCGGGCGAGCATAGCGGATCTGCAAATCGGCGACAGCATATGCGCCCTGCCCCGCCTCGATCGCGGCGCGCTGGTCGATCTTCAGCAACCGCAAAACGTCGGACCGGGCGCGTTCGAACCACCGCAGGTAATTTGCGTGGTAGACAACGCCTGAAAGATCGGTGTCTTCGTAATAAACTCGCACCGCAAAGTGATGGAGCGGCCCGTCAAAGCGGCCGTCATGCGGTGAAACGTGGGGAGAAAGTGGCGCGTTCATAAGCGTTCGCGCCTTAGCGTAGGGCAGACTCGCTCGGCAACTAATTCATGCACTGCGCGGGATTGTTTCGGCAGGCTGCCGCTGGCGCAGGATTAACGTCGCTCAATTTCGCCATACAGCCTTACCTGCGTGCGATCATCGGACCCAGAGGCTCGCCGCCAAACAAATGGATATGCAGATGCGGCACTTCCTGCCCGCCATGTGCGCCCAGATTGGCCAGCAAGCGGTAGCCGGGTTCGACCAGCCCATGATCTCGCGCAATTTGGCCAACTGCTCTCACAAAACCGGCGATCTCGTCCGCCGAAGCCTTGGCAGAAAAATCATCCCAACTGACGTAACGTCCCTTGGGGATCACCAGCACATGCACTTTCGCCTGCGGGTTGATGTCGGCAAAGGCAAAGGCCCATTCATCCTCATAAATCTTGGTCGAGGGAATTTCACCGCGCAGAATTTTGGCGAAGATATTGTCATCATCATAGGCCAAGGTCGCATCGATTGGCATCAGGCGGTCCTTCCGGCTTTTTCATCGAGGCCGGAAGTGCCCTCGCGCCGGTCAAGCTCGGCCATTACGTCGGACAGCGGCACGCCCTTTTCCGCTAATAAAACGGTGAGGTGGAACAGCACATCCGCTGCTTCTCCAACCAATTCCTTATCCGTACCGGCCAAGGCTGCGATCACGGTTTCGACCGCTTCTTCTCCCAATTTACGGGCAATTACAGGAAGCCCGCGCGCATGCAGCTCCGCAACATAGCTGCTGCCGGGATCAGCGGCGAGGCGCTGGATTACTGTGGTTTCTAGGCGGAAGAGCGTGTCCATGGCGCTTTCATGGATTGCCAGCGAAGCTGGGTCAATCTTTGCGGCTGGTATCATCCCGCGAGCGCTTTGAACGCGCGGCATGCCGACCGACAATCAGGCCGACCAGCCCCATCGCCATCAGCGCCATATTGCTGGGCTCCGGAATCTGGATGCCATTCCCCTCACCCGCCGCAGCTGGAGCAGCGACAAAAATAAGTGCTAGAATCAAGAGGCGTAAGGTCATGGCTCCTGTTTGGCCCCATTCGCCTATCTCGCAACTGCGAAGAACCCGGCGTCCCGCATCGGGACCGCTTGGCCGCGAAACATTACTTAGCCGCGGGCAGGCAATCCGGCGGCGCGCAAAGCGGCATGCGCCTCGGCAATGGTATAGGTGCCGAAATGGAAGATCGAGGCCGCCAGCACTGCGCTGGCATGGCCCTTGGTTACCCCTTGTACCAGATGATCAAGCGTCCCCACCCCGCCGCTGGCCACCACCGGTACCGACACCGCATC
>JBBKWK010000206.1:0-2792 GCA_037968915.1 Pontixanthobacter sp. | reverse complement strand
AGGATATGCAAAGTTTGAACACCGCGGGGCTGTTTCCTGCCGGTGAGGGCGCAGGCTATGCAGGGGGCATTCTTTCCGCAGCAGTGGATGGGATCAAGGTTGCTGAAGCGGTCGCGTCGAGCCTCGGATTAGAGTCGCCAAATACAGGTTGAGGCGTCGCGCTACCAACCGGAACCGCCGCCGCCGCCGCCGCCTCCGCCCGACGATCCACCGCCCGATGAGCCGCCACCGCTGCTCGGCGAGGTTGATGCCGAAGAAACGGTGCTCGCAAACGAGGAGCCAATGTCGCTGGCGAAACCGCTTGGATTGTCCCAAACGTCACCGCTTCCGGAGTACCAACTGGCGGTCTGGGCGGTTGCGCCCGCTGCCGCTGCCGCGGCAAGCACTCCGGCAAATCGTTCGGCCCAGCGATTTTCAACATCAAGCGCGATGGCGTAGGGCAGATAGCGCTCGAACAGTTCTGGCGTTTTTTCCGGCGGGTGCATGGAATCCAGACGTTCTTCCTCCGTGATCGAGAGATATTGGCGAAATCCCGCTATCCGGTCCATCACCAACCGCCCTTCCGGAGTGGGCGCATACATCCACCAGAAGGCACTGATTGCCACCGGCAGTAATAAAAGCGGCAGGAATACCGTGAAGGCTCCGATCCCGATCGCCGAGCCAATTGTCCCGAGCGCAGAGGCGGCTCCTCCCAGACCTAGACCGCCCGCCACCACCCATAGAAGGGCACCTTCACCGCTGGCGGCTTTACCGCGCATCCACCAGGCTGCGGCAAGCAGCGTCGCGGCGAGCAGCGGAAGCCCGACCTTTAGGTCCAGACCGATCGATGAAGCGGCCAGCAGAGCGATCATCGCGGTGGCAAGCATCGCCAGCAATATCAAAAACAACCCATAGAACGCCCAATCGCTGTTCTTGCGGAACATCGGGCCATCATAGGCGTCGCCGAGCCCCTTCTCGAGCTTCGCGCGCACCGCCTGCAGCGCCGTGTGGTTCTCCTGCTTGAGCTCAATTTCTTCACGCCCGGCGAACAATTTGTCGCGCATCGCCTGTTCGGGTGCTGGCAGGACGCGCTTGTTGTCCGTGTCGGGCAAATCGGTGCGGGTCAGCGTTGTGATGCTCTTGCTCAGCCAGCCGCCTTTTTCCTGAGTGATATGCAGCTGCTTGTGCACACCGAGATAGATCAGGGCCGCCGAAAAGGTGCGGTCGTCGAACTTCATGTTTGCGATATAGCGCACAGCCGCCGGGGTCAGATCGCCTGGCGGGGAAAATATCGGGACAATCGTGCCTGCTCGCGGCCCGCGGCCCGCTTTCCACCAAGCGCGTATGTAATAGCCAATCAGGCCGAGCAATGCGAGCAGCGAGGTCGCTAGCGCACCCCAATCCTCAAGCCACCAGGAAGCGCGCTGCGTAGCATCAGGGGCTTCGATCACCCCCTTTGGAAAAGCAACGGCGACAGTCAGGCCCTCCTCGCGGCCGAGTCGTTGCGTGGTCCGGATTGCGATAAACCCAGGCTGTTCCTCGATCACTTCTGCATTGCGGTCCGCCGACCCCTGAGGACCGGTATAAACCGCGCGGTCGCCGAATGCGGTTGCCACGGGCAAGGTAATGCGCGCCTCTGCCATGTCGATGGGGAAGGTCCAGCCGGTGCCGGTGGCATTCCAGTATAGCTCGTCGCTGGCGTCGCCGTAAACGATCTGGCGAGCGGTGCGATAGCGGATCACGAAGGTATGCCTGCCAGACGGCAGCGTAACGTCGGCGGATCCGATGCGGATCCGAACACCATTTGACAGGCTCAACCGTTCCCACGGCTCATCGCGTCCGTCACGCTGGACCGAGACGACCGAAAACCCCACCTTGGTGCGCTGTCCTGCACCATTGCGGTAGCTGGTCGGGAAGTCGCGCTGGATCCCGTGGTTGATTTCCTGATTCAGCGAGACCAGCCTGATGGTTTCGGTAACATCCAGATCGCCATCGGGCTGGATGGTTACTGCGCTGATGAAGCTCAGGATGCGTTCCTCGCCGCTGGAAAAACCCCAAGGGTTCGCCGCCTCATTTGGGGCATCGTTCGGAGCCTGCGCATGGAGCGCCGCCGGAACGAGCAGCAGCGCCGCGAAAAGCCAACGCAGGGCGTTCATGGCTTCAGCCCACTTCAGCCGAAATCAACTTTGGGCGAAGTTTGAATCGCCGTATCAGCGTCGGCATAGGGTTCCTCCGCTTGGAAACCCAGCGGCTGGGCGACCACAACATCCGGGAAGGACTGCACCTGCGTGTTCAGATCTCGAACGGTTGCGTTGTAATACCGCCGGGCTCCTGCCAGTTCCTCCTCAATTTGGGTGAGTTCGTCCTGAAGCTGGCGGAAGTTGGCGTCTGCCTTGAGATCAGGATAGGCCTCCGCCACGGCAATAAGGCGGCCCAACATTCCGCTGAGCGCTGCGTCTGCCTGTGCAGTCGCACCGACGCTCTTTGCCGAGATCGCATCACCGCGATGCGCTGTGACGTTTTCGAGCAGTTCGCGCTCATGCGTGGCATAGCCTTTCACCGCAGAGACGAGATTCGGCACCAGATCTGCGCGGCGGCGAAGTTGAACGGTAATGCCGCTCCACGATTCTCGCACCAAAGCGCGTAGCCGTACCAGCCGGTTGTAGATCATGATCAAATAGAACAGCGCCAAAACGGCAATGCCGATAATAATCCAGAAGGCCATATTCACTCTCCAAACCTGCAGTCCGACTTGATGGTCCGTAATTACTTGCATGTTTGCTTAAGATTGTCAGGCCTTATCCCAAATCACT
>JBBKWK010000205.1:0-3609 GCA_037968915.1 Pontixanthobacter sp. | reverse complement strand
GTCGCGGGCGCGCTTCAGAGCATTTGGCCAATCGGATTGCATAGACCCGATCTCTGCCCGCCTGACAGGTTTGGCGCAAGGATGGAGCTTGCCGCGCGGGCTTAGCTTTGCAACATAGGTGCATTATTTCCCCTCATGGGCTTGTTCCCGAAAAGGATTTCCGATGCTTCGTAAATTGACTGTACCTGCCTTGGCGCTTGCGCTGGCCAGTTGCGCTACGGTGGGCACCGCCCCCGCAGACACTCTGCCCGATGTGGCTGCCGGTGACATTTCAATCCAGACGATGAAAGACGTCACCCGAACCCTGTCTTCCGACAAATTCGAAGGCCGGATGCCGGGGACGATTGGCGAGGAACTGACGGTTGCCTTGCTGACCGAGAAATTCGCCGCTGCCGGATTGCAACCGGGCAATAAGGGTTCCTGGGTGCAGGATGTGCCGCTGGTGGAAATTACCGGCAAGAATTTCGCCCCGCTCAAGGTCAGCGGCAAGGGTGCAAACCTCAGCTTCGCTCCGTCAAAGGATTGGGTCGGCGTAACCTACCGCGAGGATGCCGCGACCAACCTTGCAGATAGCGAGTTGGTGTTCGTCGGATACGGCATCAATGCGCCGGAAAAGGGCTGGAACGATTATGCCGGAATCGACATGACCGGCAAAACCGCCGTCATTCTGGTCAACGATCCCGATTACGAGACAGAAGGGCTGGAGGGCGATTTTAATGGCCGGGCGATGACCTATTATGGCCGCTGGACCTATAAGTATGAAGAGGCTGCCCGTCAGGGTGCAGCCGCCGCGCTGATCGTGCATGATACCTTTCCTGCAGCCTATGGCTGGCAGGTGGTCGAAAGCAGCTGGACCGGTCCGCAGGCCTACCCTCAGCGGGGCGAGAATGCGCCCGCGCTGACCCGGATGAATGGCTGGATTCAGAAAGATGTGGCCGCGAAGATCATGGCACTGGCGGGCGGGCGCGATTTTGATACTTTTGCCCAGAATGCCAAGACTAAAGGCTTCAAAGCAGTTCCGCTAGGCCTGAAGGTCTCGACCAGTTTTGAAAACGATGTACGCAAATTCTCCTCCAGGAATGTGATCGGGCAATTGCCGGGCACCGAGCGTCCAGACGAGTACGTTCTTTACACTGCGCATTGGGATCATCTGGGCCGCTGCACGCCTGATGAAACGGGTGACGACATCTGCAACGGCGCGATCGACAATGCCACCGGAACCGCCGCGCTGGTTGCACTGGCACAGGCGCAGGCCAAGGCAGGCGCGGCCGAGCGGACGCTGGTATTCCTGGCGGTTACGGCGGAGGAATCCGGCCTGCTCGGATCGGACTATTACGCCGCCAATCCAGTCTTCCCGCTCAGCCAGACGGTTGGCGGAGTGAATATGGATGCGCTGTCACTGGCCGGTCCGGCGAAGGATATCGTGGTGATCGGCCCGGGCAAATCACAGCTCGATGCCTATCTTGAAAAGGCCCTCACTTCCGAAGGCCGGATTGCGGTTCCGGAACTGACCCCGGAGAAGGGCTATTATTACCGCTCCGACCATTTCGGCTTTGCGAAGCGCGGCCTGCCGATGCTGTATGTAAAAGGCGGCGGCGATCTGGTGACCGGCGGACCTGCAGCGGGCGCGGCCTATGAAGATGCCTACCGCGCCAATGCCTATCACGGCCCCAACGATGAATTTGACGAAAATTGGGATTGGACCGGCGTAGCGCAGGATTTGCAGGTCTATTACCGTTTGGGCCGGATGCTGGCGATGGACAATGCATGGCCCAATTGGGTGGACGGCGATGAATTCCGCGCCACCCGCGATGCAAGCTGCGCCCCTCTGGGTGGTTGCTGATCAGCGCCCCAAGGGAACGCCAATGACCTTCCGAATGCCGCCCGAATGGGCGCCGCAGGACTGGCTGTGGATCGGCTTTCCCCACGATAGCGAGGAATGGCCCGGCTATCTGGCGCGCGCGCAAGAACAGATCGCCGGGTTCGCCAATGCGGTGGCGGACAGCGGACAGGAAGTGCGCCTGCTGGTGCGCGACGAGGCCAATGAGGCGCGGGCGCGGGAGTTGATCAGCGGCGCGGTGACGCTGGAGCGGCGCACCTACGGCGATATCTGGCTGCGCGACACCGGCCCGCTGGTGGTTGCCCAGAGTGGCAAGCGCAAAGCCATGCGCTTTGGTTTCAACGGCTGGGGCGGCAAATATCTGATGCCGGGGGACCAGACCATCGGCGCAGAATTGGCGGCGGATGCTGGCTTGGCGCTGGAAGTCCCGGACTGGATTTTGGAAGGCGGCGCGGTGGACGGCGACGGGACGGGCCTCGCGGTGACCACCGAGCAATGCCTGCTAAACCCAAACCGAAATCCCGCATTGACCCGCAGCGATATCGAGCGATGCCTGATCCGCGACCTCGGGTTCGACCGTGTGCTGTGGCTGGGGGACGGGCTGATCAATGACCATACGGACGGCCACGTCGATAATTTGGCGCGCTTCGTTGCGCCGGGCGTGCTGGCCTTGCCCCGCGCAAGTGCCGCAGACGATCCCAACACCGCAATCTATGCCGATGCCAAGGCGCGGGCCGAGGCATTTGGTGTGACCGTGAAGGAAATCCCCTCGCCCGGCAGGATAGAGCGGGACGGCAAAATAGAACCCGCCAGCTACGCCAATTTCGCGATTACCAGCCATCTGGTGGTGGTGCCGACATTCGGCTCGCCCCATGATGCGGACGGCGTGGCGGCCATCGCCGAACTTTTCCCCGACCGCGCGACCATCGGCCTACCCGGCGATGCCGTACTGGCAGGCGGCGGCGGCTTTCATTGTGCGAGCCAGCATATGCCGACTCAGTTATAAGCCTGCTGTTCTAGCTGCAGCCGATCAACTTCCGAACGTCCGAAATTGGGTGGAAGACGGTCACAGCATTTAGGGCGGCGTGCTGGTATCGTGCCTTTGCCAAAACCAGAGGCAAAGTGACGCGCTAACCAATGTCATCAGGCACGCCACCAATACTCCACTCCAAACGTCAAGTGACCCCATGTCACCGGCGACAACCACCGAGCCTGCCAACATAGAGGCCCAGAATCCGTAGGAAAAGGCGATGGCTATTCTCTTCGAAAGATCCACTTTCTTTCTGGTACTCTTTCTCAGCAGCTATGCTGTAATCAAAACGATTCCACCCAGCAGAGCCATGTAGGACAGCATCACAAATATGATTACAAAAGCCTCTTTCATGGCGCTACTCTAACAGCCTGACCAACGACCGCTAGTGGGTCGCTAGCTGCCACCGCTTCTCAACACGTCGCGCAATCCCACCAACCTGCTATCTTAACGCTTCGTTAGCGCGTTTCGCCGACAATGGCGCTATGGCACATGTAATCGCATTCGCGCGCGGGGTTGAATTTTCGTCCATCGACGCGCTCCGCACATTAATTGTGACTGGCTGCGCTGTGTCGCTGATTATGGCGGGACAGGCTTTCCCGGTCTTCGGTCCAGTTTTGGGCCTCTAAGCTAAACCAGTTTGATCAGCGCGCCGACTGCGGCTGCGCCCAATACCAATCCTGCAAAACTGCGCCATAGCGTAGCGCTGACCTTGCCGAAGGCGAGGCCGCCGAGCGCG
>JBBKWK010000204.1:0-2618 GCA_037968915.1 Pontixanthobacter sp. | reverse complement strand
GAAGCGTGCGGGGACATCGTGGTTGATGACGGCTGCGGCCGCGAATTAACCGCGCAATTGGGCAATATTTCCGACGGCGGCTTTATGGCCGAATGCGAGGAACGCCTGCCCATCGGCACGGTGGTAATCGCGGACCTGCCTGATCGCGGCATCGTCCGCGCTGAAATCCGCTGGGTTTTCGGCTGGCGCTTTGGCGCGATGATCCTGCAGAGCTGATCCGGCTCCAAAATCCAATAGAACACCAGAATCGGGACCGGACCGGCTGATCCAGCCGGCCCCGATCTGTGCATCATTCACCCAAAGAACTCGCGGCTGACCGCCTTCATTGCCTTGTCTTCAAGACAGGGGGTGATCGTGATGTCGAGGATCGAATTCCAATTGGTTGCCCAACTGGCCAGCGCATCCGCGCTGTCGGTCTCGCACACCAGAAAGCCTTCGATACCCGTGACACTGTGCCAGCGGCCGACGAGCTTGATCTTCGCCCCTCCGTCACCGACATCATCGCCCGCAGGCATTTTTCCGAATCCTTCAAATCCTTCATGACGGGTGGAGGGGTCTGGATAGACCCAGTGTAAAATGAACTGCATGTGCGTGCTCCAGGGTTGGCCGCAAACATGCGGCAATGGCGCGACCCAATTGGTTCGCGTTCCTTGTTGGCGCGTTATGCAGTCACCCAGCGCCCAATAGTGTGAAGCACAGACGTCTTTTCTGAACGCAGCGAGAGGTTTATTCCGAAATTGCGGAATAATTAAGGCAGGTGTCTTCATTTGAGATCAGGGCCGTGCCGGATTTCAAGAAGACATGTACACGTGCAACCTGCGATGCAGATATGGACTTGCAAAAAGTTTGACCTTTCTGAGATTTTAGCGATTATTCAAACCGCTATACAAGGCTTGAGGGGCGTTCTTGATGACAATATTGGACATGGTTACAGGGCTGATGGACGACTTCTTCACGCCGTTCATTTTCATCGTGGTTGTCGCGCTGGCCTTCGGCCTCCTGTCCCGCTTTCTCGGCCTGAACAAGCGGCCCCGACGGCGCGGCGGTGGCGGTTTTCGGCGCAAGACCAATGTGGTCCCGATCAAGGGAAAACCCGACTTATCGATAACTAATGCTGCGGGGCAGTTGGCGGCCGTGATGGGTGCGAATTTTAAACCACGGCCCGTATTCAATAAAGGGGAATTGCGCCTGTTCAAAGTGCTGGAAAGCGCATTGGAAAGCGAAAGTCCCGGCTGGCGCGCAATGGGACAAGTCAGTCTGGGTGAAATTCTCTCCAGCCGCGATAAGGGCGCATATTCAGCGATCAATTCTAAACGGGTCGATTTGCTGATCGTGGATGAGGCGTGCCAACCGCTCCACGCGGTCGAGTTTCAGGGCACCGGGCATCACCTAAGTAAAAACACCGCCGCCCGCGACGCGGTAAAGCGCGAAGCCCTCCGCCGCGCAGGGATCGGCTATGTCGAAGTCGTCAGCGGCGATACGCCTGCTGAGGTGCGCGAGATGGTGCGGAAGCTGGTGGGCAGAGTGGGGCTTGATTAGTATGCCGTCCCAGCAAATGCTGGCCCCGGAATTGTCGCCGCCTAAGAAGCTCGAAAGCGATGAAAAAAGCGATGGCCGGAAGGGAGCGACTGCTTGCAGCCCGTACAAAAGCCCTAAAATTCGTGCTGTCCAAACTCGCCGAGAAAATCTCGACCTTTCTGAGTGATTACAAGATGGTCAGGACTTTGTTTCAATCCACCGAGGAACACGCCGCCGTCGGTTTGGGCCACTTGAACATATCCCACTTCCAGAATGCGGCGGATGAGTGAGAACATGACAGCAGTCCACTGAATTCCTTGGTTCGGTCCGAGTTTGGCTGCATCGAAGAGTAGGTCCATTTCGAGTTGGGAGAATTTATCGTGAGCGAATCGAAGATTGAGTTTGTAGAGTCGTAGGGCCTTTCGGTCTATCTCCCCTCTATCGGCGCGCCGATGGCAGTTCGCGCAAAGGGCGATCAGGTTGTCATAATTGTGAGCCTTACATTTCGCCCACGGGATAATGTGGTGAAGCTCGACTTCGATGTATCGGCAAGTGGGGATAGCACAGCGGTGCCCGGCTTCAACGAGGACGCGCCGCTTGACGTCTGCCGGTATTGGAGGGCGCCGTTCCCCGGCTTCCGTGTCGAGCATGACGACGACCTAGACGAGAAATTTAGCGAGTCAATCGCTTGCGACGATCACGAATCTCAGGGACAATATACTTAATTCGCCCCCACTACTTCCCAGACAACCGCCGGTGGTTCGCTCGCACCCGCTTGCTATAGGGCGCCAGCGCGGCGCTGGCGGCAGCGGCTCCGTTGCGGGGGATGGTCAGGGGGAGGCCGAAGGCGGCTTCCATGGTGGCTTCCATCTTTTCGCTGACCATCTGGTGTGCCTCACGCTGGGCGGGCCGGCCGCCGCCCATCAGCTTGATCGTGCGCAGCCAGATGACCGAGGCAGATTCCATATATAGCGCGCCCGCTTGCATGGAGAAGCGCGCCCAGTCAGCGTAGAAATTGCCCAGATGGTTCACGTGGTTTCCTCTGCGGGCAGATAGAGGTGATCGCCCATATCCTTGTACACTTTGGACATCTCGCGCAT
>JBBKWK010000203.1:0-2673 GCA_037968915.1 Pontixanthobacter sp. | reverse complement strand
TGCGTGTCCGACAATCTACGCAAAGGTGCCGCGCTGAATGCAGTTCAAATCGCCGAATTGCTCGGGCGGAGACATTTGAAAAAGGGGTGACGAGCTCAGAGCGATACGGCACAGCGGCGCGATGACCCTTACCGCAGAACTCTATTTCAGCTTCCGTTCGCCCTATAGCTATCTGGCGATTGGCCGGTATCGCGCCCTGAGCGAAATGTTCGACGTCGATATTGCTTTACGCCCGGTCTATCCATTGGCCATCCGGCAACCCGATTTCTTCGAGCGGAACCACCCCAATTGGCTTGGTTACACCATGCGCGACATGGTTCGGGTCGGGCAGTTTCACGGCATTCCCTTCGCCGCGCCGAAACCCGATCCGATCGTGCAGAATATGATGACGCGCGAGATATCAGAGGATCAACCGCATATTTACCGGCTGACCCGGCTGGGCCAGACCGCCGCGCGCCGGGGCAAGGGCCTCGCTTTCGCGGACGAGGTCTCGCGCCTGATCTGGGGCGGCACGGTTGGCTGGAACGAAGGCGAGCAACTGGAAGGCGCAGCAATCCGCGCCGGTCTCGATCTGGCCGAACTTGCTGCGGAAGCTGAAGTGGATGCCGTAGCACTCGACAGCGAAATCGCCGCCAATCAGCAAGCGCTGGAAGCTGCCGGCCATTGGGGTGTGCCGACTTTGGTCCTCGATGGAGAACCATTCTTCGGACAGGACCGGATCGAAATGGTGTTGGCGCGGATGAACGAGAAGGGATTGGTGGAGCGGTGAGTGAGGTAACAATCGACTTCATCCCCTCCTTCGACGGCAACCAACTTGCCGTCCACCGCATGGAACCATTGGCAAGCAGCGCACGTCCAGTCCTGCTCCTCCACGGCCTGTTTTCCAGCGCCGAGATGAACTGGATCAAATTTGGCCATGCGCAGAAGCTGGTTCATGCCGGGTTCGAGGTGATCTTGCCCGATCTGCGCGCGCATGGACAAAGCGCTGCGCCGCATGATCCGGCTGCCTATCCGCCCGATGTGTTGGCGCAGGATGTTGCGGCATTGGTCGAGGCGTTGGGGCTGACTGACTTCGATCTGGTGGGCTTTTCGTTGGGAGCACGCACGGCAGTCCGTGCGGTGATCAATGGTGTGATGCCGCGCAAGCTGGTGCTATCTGGCATGGGGCTGGAGGGGCTGGCCGGATGGTCGCGGCGGGCGGATTTCTTTATCGATGCGATCGACCGGTTTGACGAGGTGAAGCGCGGCGACCCGGCATTCATGGCGGTCAGTTTCATGAAAACGATGAAGGTGGACCGCGCCGCCGCGCGGTTGCTGCTGCAATCGGTTGCCGACACTCAGCCGGAGGATCTGGCGGCGATCACTATGCCCGCCATGGTCCTGTGCGGGGACAAGGATCAGGACAACGGCTCCGCGCCCAAACTGGCGGCGTTGCTGCCCGATGCACAATATACCGAGATCCCCGGTACCCATATGAGCTCGGTAACCGAGGGCGCGTTGGGCGATGCTTTGGCGGCATTCCTGCGCAACTGAGCCGGTTTCGCAAATTAGCTTCCTGACAGGCCAATGTCGCGTTACTAGGCTGTCATCACATGAAGAAAAAAATCCCCATCAAAGACATCTGCGGTTGGCGCGAGATCGTGTCACTGCCCGAACTCGGCGTGCTGCATCTGCGCGCCAAGGTTGATACCGGCGCGCGCACATCGTCGCTTCACGCTACTGACATTCAGCTGTTCGAGCGGGACGGTGAGGAATGGGCCCGATTCACTATCGACGCTGAGGAGGACCATCACCAGATTGTGGAGGCGCCCCGCGTAGCCCACCGGATGATTACCAGTTCCAACGGTGAAGCCCAGGAACGGCTGATCATCAAGACACAATTGGCGATGGGAACGCAAATATTCTGGGCGGAGTTTAGTCTCGCCAACCGATCTGATATGCTATTCCCGATGTTAATTGGCCGAACGGCCCTCCGCCGACGCTTTCTGGTCGATTCGGCCAAGTCTTTTCTCTTGCCTGACCCGCTCCCTTCGAAGGAACCCGCTTTATGAAAATCGCCATGCTCGCGCGTAATCCGAACTTGTATTCGCATAAGCGTCTGGTTGAGGCGGCGGAGCAGCGCGGCCATACGCTGGATATTCTCAACACCACACGCTGCACTGTGAACATCGCCAGCCATCGGCCTACTGTGATGTACAAAGGCGAGACGCTGGGCAAATACGATGCGGTTATCCCGCGTATCGGCGCTTCGATCACCAATTACGGCCTCGCAGTATTGCGGCAATTTGAAATGGGCGGTGTGTGGCCGCTAAATGAAAGCGTCGCGATCGGACGGAGCCGGGACAAACTTCGCTCGACCCAGATCATGGCCAAATATGGCCTTGGCCTGCCGCTTACCGCTTATGCCAACGATCCCAAGCAAGCGGAACAGATCATCAAGGCAGTCAATGGCCCGCCAGTGGTCATCAAATTGCTGGAGGGCACGCAGGGCATCGGTGTGGTGCTGGCGGAAACGCTAAAAGGTGGCGCGTCGATTATCGAGGCATTTCGCGGGGCCAACGTTGCGATCATGGTGCAGGAATTCATCAAGGAAGCTGGCGGTTCTGACATTCGCTGTCTGGTCGTGGGCGGCAAGGTCGTCGCGGCGATGAAGCGGCAGGGCGCAGAGGGCGA
>JBBKWK010000202.1:0-9950 GCA_037968915.1 Pontixanthobacter sp. | reverse complement strand
TGCGCAAAAGCCGGCATGGCCGCCATCGAGGCGATCGTCACACAAGCGAGGGAAGTCGTCGCACGTAAAGCGAATTTCATCATCTTCATCTCCCAAAACATTATTTTCTTATTAGTCGCACTTTGCCGCACATGCATCGCGCAGCATTGGTTTTTAATCAAGACGCATTTCAGAACAGCGTTCTTTTTAGGCGTCTTCCAGTTCTGCCTGTCGTCTATCACTCGCAGCATTGAGCAAATCGTCCTCGACTGCCTTCAGCCGCTCGTTCGAAACTATTTTATTACCAAGTAGGTCGGTAACATAGAAATTATCTGCCGCACGTTCACCATAAGCAGTTATGTGTGCTGAATATACCACAAGCTGACTTTCGAAAAGCGACCGGGCGAGGCGGTTCAGCAACGCAGGGCGATCCCGCGCATTCACTTCGATAACGGTGAATTTGCTGGATGCCAGATTGTCGAAAATGACCCGGGGCCGGACGTCGAATGCACCCGCGCGGGTGCGCGGCAGGGGCCGCTTCGCCAATTGGGGGACCAGCTCGATCCGGTTGGCCAATGCGTCGGCGATCGACCGCTTGATCCGGTCAATCTGTGCAGGTTCGTGAAACGGCTGACCCAGCGGATCCTGAATCAGGAAATTATCCACCGCCCAGCCGTTGCGCGTGGTGTGAATTCGCGCGTCGATAATTTGCGCTCCGGCCAGATGGATACCCCCCGCGATCCGGTAGAACAGCCCCGGATGGTCCGATGCGATGACGCTGACCAGCGTGGCCCCGCGCCCCTCATCATACTCGCAATCGATCGACAGATCTTCCTCGCGGCTCCGCGCGCCGGCATACTGCACCAGATTGAGAGCGATGATTTCTTCCGGTTCTGCCACCCAGTAGGCGTCGCCGAATATGCGGTCGAATTTGCTGATCAGATCTGCCTTGTCACCCATTAACCCGGCGACTGTTTCTTTCTTGAACGCCACCCGTTCCTTCCGGCCGTGGCGCATATGCCCCAGTCGCAGACGTTCCTGCGCTGCGTCGGACAATTCGCCCAGCAACTGGCGTTTCCAACTATTCCAGACTCCGGGGCCAACCGCACGAATATCCACCGCCGTCAGCATCATCAAATGCCGCAGCCGCTCGACGCTTTGTACCTCGGCTGCGAAATTTTCGATTGTGCTCGGATCGGTCAAATCGCGTTTGAATGCCGTGGCGCTCATGAGCAAATGATGCCGGACCAGCCATGCAACCAGATCGGTTTCGTCCTGATTCAAGCCAAACCGGGGGCACAATTTTTCTGCAACCTCTCCGCCCAATACCGAATGGTCTCCGCCCCGGCCCTTGGCGATATCATGCAGCAATACCGCAACATAGGCAGCCCGGCGGGAGGTGACTTTGTGGATCAATTGGGTGGCGCGGGGATGGTCCTCTGCCAGCTCTCCCCGCTCGATTTTGCTGAGCAGGCCGATCGCGCGGATCGTATGTTCGTCAACTGTATAATGGTGGTACATGTCGAATTGCATCTGGGCGTTCACCCGCGCGAAATCGGGCACGAATTTACCGAAAACGCCCGCTTCATTCATCCACCTGAGTACGGTTTCGGGATCATTGCGGCCCGATAACAGGTCGAGGAATAGCGCATTGGCGCGGGGATCCTTGCGGATTTTGGCGGTTATCAATCCCGAATCGCGATCAGCCTGCCGCATGGTGGCGGGGTGGACTTCCAAATTCTCCGCCTCGGCAATCTGGAATACTTCAATCAGCCGAACCGGGTCTTTCGCGAACCAATTATCCGTCGGCGCTTCGATCTTGCCGCCGAACACACGGTATCCTTTGACGGTGCGGGCCCGGGTCGTAAATCCGGCCAACAGGCCCCGCCGCGCCCGCCGTTGCGCGAATTGCTGTTCGATGTGATCGAGAAAAACCGCTGTCAAACTGCCGACCCGTTTCGCCTGCAAAAAATAGAACTGCATGAACCGCTCGACCGAGCTTTTGCCGGGGCGATCAGCAAAGTTCATTCGGTGTGCCACCTGACGCTGAAGATCGAACGTCAGCCGGTCTTCCGCGCGGCCGGTAATCATGTGCAAATGGCAGCGCACGGCGAGCAGAAAACTCTCAGCCCGCCGGAAAGATCGGTATTCCAGCCGGGTCAGCAAACCTGCTTCTACCAGATCGGCACCGCTGCGGACTTTATGGATATATTTCCCGATCCAATAAAGGGTCTGCAGATCGCGCAAGCCCCCTTTGCCATCCTTTACATTGGGTTCGACCACATAACGGCTATCCCCCATCCGCTTGTGCCGGGCGGTGCGCTCTTCCAGTTTTTCGGCAACGAATTTGCGTTCCGTACCGGCTACGACTTCACGGTAGAATCGCCGCCGCGATTCGTCGTACAGATCGCTGTCGCCCCACAAGAAACGCCCCTCCAGCAAGGATGTGCGAATGGTCAAATCATCCTTGGCCATGCGCACCATATCATCGGGGGTGCGGCTGGATTGACCCACTTTCAGGCCCAGATCCCACAGGAAATAGAGGATTGCCTCGATTACCTGTTCGCACCAGGGGGCGTGGCGGGTTGGGGTAAAGAACGCGATATCGACGTCGGAATGCGGCGCCATTTCAGCTCGGCCATATCCGCCGACCGCCATGATGCTCAGCCGCTCGCCGGTGGAACGGTTGGCCGATGGATAAACATCGCGCACAACGTGATCGTGGATCAGCCGAACCAGTTGATCGACCAGAAACGCTTGCCCGGCGCAGCATTCGTGGCCCGATGATGGCTTTTCCTCGAGCCTCCGCGCCACTTCTGCCCGCCCCGCATCCAACGCTTCACGCAGCAGGATAACGATTTCAGGCCGGGCCTCGGCGCCCTTTTCGGCGGCCAACCCGGCGATGGCCGTACCGATCGAGCGGCGATCGATAATCGCACGTTGATGGGGGATCCTGACTTTATTCACCTGACTTCAAAATCCCCGCTGGTCCAATTAGGCTGGTCTTCAACCGGCCTCCATCTTTGCGGAATAGTGTTCACGCAAAGACTTCTTGTCGATTTTCTGGGTGCCCAGCCGCGGCAAGGCATCATGTGCCTGCCAGACATGGGCAGGCAGCTTATAGGGCGCAAGACGCCCATCGAGGAATTGGCATAATTCGTCAGGGCTGAGCGATTTGCCCTCGCGCACCAGATAGATCGCGCCGACGATTTCGCCGAACCGTTCATCGGGCAGACCGAACACCGAACATTCGATCACGTCTGGATGGGCATAGAGTGCCTGCTCGACCTCGATGCAGGAAATATTCTCGCCGCCACGGATGATAATGTCTTTCTTGCGGTCGACGATGAACAAATAGCCATCCTCGTCCACATATCCCAGATCACCGCTGCGGAAATAGCCGTCTGTGGTAAAGGCCGCTTCGGTCGCTTCGTCATTATTCCAATAGCCGCGGAAATTGGCCACCGAACGCATGCATACCTCGCCTACCTCGCCTTGCGGCAGTTTGTTGCCATCGTCATCAATAATGGCGAGATCGACCAGTGGACGGCTAGCCTTGCCGGTACTGCCCGGCTTGGCGAGGTAATTTTCATTGTAATTGCCGCAGCCGACAGCGTTGGTTTCCGTCAGTCCGTATCCCAGAAGCGGGAAACCATCGGGGAAGGAATCCTTGATCTTGGCGACGTGATCGACCGGCCGCGGCGCGCCGCCAGCGGCAAAGCTCTTGCAGCAAGAAAGATCGAATTCGGCGCGATCGGGATGGGTCGCCATTTCATAGCTCATCAGCGGCACGCCGACAAAATAGCTCACCCGTTCAGCCGCAATCAGACGCATCGCTTCACGCGCATCCCATTTGGGCATCATCACCAATTTGCGGCCAATACCGTAGCTTTGCAGGAACAGCGGCACTTCACCGGTCACATGGAACAGCGGCACTGCCACCAGCGCACAAGGTTGTTCTGACGGGGGATTGCCCTGCTGGGTCAGCAAAGCCGCCGCCATAGCGGTTTGCGCGACATAGTTCATTGTGCCTGATACCACGCCGCGGTGATCGGACCATGCGCCCTTGGGATAACCGGTAGAGCCCGAGGTGTAGAGAACGGTCGCGAGATCATCGGGACCAAGTTCCGGCAGCGCCACTGCGTTTGCATCGCCCTCTGCCCAGATGTTGGCCAGACCCGCTGACGGCGGACCATCATGGCCGATAATGACCAATCTGGCGGAATGATCTGTCCCGTTCAGCCGTTTGGCGCGCTGTTCATCGGCCAAAACCAGACTGCATTCGCCCAACTGGATACCATAGGCCAATTCATCACCGGTCCAGAAGCCGTTGAGCAAGGTCGCGCAGCCCCCGGCCATCACAATGCCCATATACGAGACAATCCAATTGGCGGAATTTCGCGCGGCAATTCCGACCCGGTCGCCGGTCTTGACCCCCTGACGCGATATCAGGCCGGCGGCGACAGAGCGCGCAGCAGTATAGGTTTCGCCAAAGGTCAGCCGAATATCGCCGTCCACCAGAAAAGTCAGATCGGCATGTTCGTGGCAATAATGCGCGAAATAATGGGCCAGACTGGGCGGGGCATTTTTAAACGCCGGCAATTGCTCCCCGAACATCTCGTAAGAGACGGTTTCAAAGGGCTGCCCTGGCTGCACCAAAGCATCCATTATCGAAGTCAGTGCCTGGTCCAGTTCCGTTGCCATCTAGCGGTATCTCCTAATCCCGATTATGCGGTCCACCTTGTGTCGGCGGATTCGCGCTGATCAATTCTTCTGCAGCGCAGGGTTTAACCTGTTGCTGGCCTATGCCAAGAGCCACCAGGGACCAAATATCTTGGGATCCCTATGCGGTTCCGGTTTCTTAAGGGGTAAGCTTCTTGCTGTCACTACTGGCGTCTACGGTAGCATCCGTTCCGATACAATGGGCCGAATTGGGTCTGAAGCCGGGTATTGAAATCGGCTCCTTCACACTGCGATATTACTCGCTCGCCTATCTGGGCGGGTTATTGTTTGCCTATTGGCATTTGTCGAAGATGCTCAAAGCGCCCGGCGCGGTCATGGCGCAGCGCCATGCAGATGATCTGTTTTTCTATTGCACGCTGGGGATCATACTGGGGGGACGGCTGGGCTATGCGATGTTCTACGATCCCACTCTGTTCACCACTTTCGAAGCGGACAGTTTCGTAAGCTACCGGCTGCTGCGGCTGTGGGACGGTGGGATGAGCTTCCACGGCGGATTGATGGGCGTGTTGGCGGCGATTGCCTATGTCAGCTGGCGCGGGCAACTGAATTTCCTGCGGGTTTGCGATTATATCGCGGTCAATGTTCCAGTGGGCATGATGCTGGGGCGGCTGGCGAATTTCGTGAACGGCGAATTGTGGGGCCGGACCAGCGAGGTGTCATGGGCCATGGTGTTTCCCGGCGGCGGACCCTTGGCGCGCCACCCTTCGCAATTATACGAAGCCGCGCTGGAAGGCGCGATCCTGATCGTCATCCTGCTGTTTGCATTCTGGCGCACGCGCGCCCGGTATCGACCCGGCTTGCTGGTCGGGATGTTCACCACCGGTATCTCGCTGGGGCGCTTCATCGTTGAATTTTTCCGTGAGCCGGACGCGCAATTGGCCGAATTCGCGCGTGATAGCGGCTTGTCGATGGGCCAATGGCTGACCATACCGCTGATCGTTCTGGGCATTCTGATCATGGCCCGCGCCCTGATCCGCAAACCGCTCGCCAGTGCCGGCAGCCAAGGTAATGCCGCTGCAGCATGAATGGCACGGTGACTGACCCGCGCCGGAGCATGGCGGAAATTTTCCGCCGGCTGATCCGAACCAATGGCCCAATCTCGCTTTCCCAATTCATGGGCGAGAGCAATGCGCGCTATTATGCGGGCAAAGACCCCTTGGGCGCTGGCGGCGATTTCGTCACCGCGCCGGAGATCAGCCAGATGTTCGGCGAGCTGATCGGGTTGTGGCTGGCCGATATGTGGATCGCTGCCGGCCGCCCCAAACCGGTCCATTACGTAGAACTCGGCCCCGGGCGCGGTACCTTGGCGAAGGACGTCTTACGCAGCGCCAATCGGTATGGGCTGGAACCGCAGGTACATCTGGTCGAAGGATCGCCTGCTTTGCGCCAGATCCAGCAGGCTGCCCTGCGCGAGATCACCTTCCATGATGATCTGTCGAGCGTACCGACGGATGCGCCAATGCTGCTAGTGGCCAATGAATTTCTCGATGCGTTGCCGGTCCGCCAATTGGTCCGTTCCGCCAATGGTTGGCGGGAGCGGATGGTCGGGCTGGAAGGGGATGACTTCACCTTCGTAGCGGGCGACCAGCCGATGGACGCCGCCGTTCCCCGCGATTGGCGGGAGGCATCGCAGGGCACCTTGATCGAAACCTGTCCCGGCGCGGCGGCGGTGATGCAGGAAGCGGTCATGCGGTTGGAGAAACAGGGCGGTGCGGCACTGCTGATTGATTACGGCCACACCGAACTGCGCGGCGGATCAACCTTGCAGGCGGTCCGCGATCACCGGAAAGTCGATCCGCTGGCGATGCCGGGCGAGGCAGATCTTACCGCGCATGTCGATTTCGAAACCCTGGCCCGAATTGCCCGTTCACATGATGTCCGCTGGCTTGGCACGGTGCCGCAGGGGCAATGGCTAACCGCGCTCGGGATTGATATGCGGACCGAGGCGCTGGCCAAGATGGCGCCGCAATACGCGGCCCAGTTGCAACAGGATAAAAACCGGTTGGTCGGGGATGACCAGATGGGGTTGCTGTTCAAGGTGATGGGGCTGGCCGCATCACCTTGGCCCGGCGGTACCGGTTTTGAAGATTAGGGCCGGTGTGCGGCTGCAATCTTCGCAGCCAATTGCCGTGCCGCCTGTGCAGGGGATTGTTTAACCTCCAGCCGGTCGACCGTAAAATTGGCCTCGCGCATATCCTCGACAGAGATCGCGCCGATCAGCGGCTTCAAGGCGTCCACCAACCGTTGGTCCCGGGCAGCTTCCGGCGCGATCAGCACCAGTGCATCATAGGATGGAAACGCCCCGCGCGTATCCTCCAGCACCCGCAACCTGTCGGCAGCCACTCTTCCGTCGGAGGTATAAGCGGAGATCACATCCGCCTCGCCGCCGGTCAGCGCATCATACATGAATGTGCTGGTGAAATTGCGCTTTCGGGCAAATCTGAAGCCATAGGCATCCCGCACCGCGATCCATTCGGGTCGCTCGAAAAACTCCACATCGCCGCCGATTGTCAGACGCGGAGCCTGTCTGGCCAGATCTTCCATCGTCTCAATGCCAAGCTGGGCCGCGCGGTTTTCGCGCATCGCCAGCGCATAGGCATTTTCAAACCCGAGCCGCCCTAGAACCAACGTGCCGCTGGTTTCCTGCTCCCAAGCGACAAGCTCATTGTACATCGCATCGCGTCCGGGATTGTCTTCGCGTTTCAGCTGGTTCGTCCATAATGTACCGGTATAATCGATCGAAATGTCGATGGCCCCGCTGGTCAGCGCCTCATGGACAACCGCTGATCCCAGGCCGTCGCGATATTCGACAGTATAGCCCGCATTCTCCAATCGCTGCCCAATCAGGCGGGCGAGAATATATTGCTCGGAAAAGCTCTTTGCGCCGATCACGATGGAATTGTTGCTGGTCGGGCGTTGGGCGTATCCGGCGGCGGCAATGCCGGCCAGCGCCAGCACCAACCCGCCCCACACCATCCAGCGTTTGCGCTGGGCAAAACCGCGTTCGATTGTCCCCAGCAGCGCATCGGCAATCATCGCCAGACCGGCCGAGGCAATGCACCCCGCCAGCACCAGCGCCCAGTTCTGGGTTTGCAAACCGGCGAAGATCGGGTCGCCCAGACTGGGTTGACCGATGGTGGTCGACAGCGTGGCCGCACCGATGGTCCACACCGCAGCGGTACGGATGCCCGCCATGATATAGGGCGCGGCCAAGGGCGCCTCGACCAGACGCAATTTCTGCCACTGTGTCATCCCGACGCCGTCCGCCGCTTCAAGCACGCCGCCCGCCATTTGTTCGCGCGCGGTTACGGTATTGCGCAGAATTGGCAGCAAGGCATAAAGCGCCAGCGCCAGCAGCGCGGGCAAAAAGCCGAGCGTAGGCAAACCCTCGCCGAATACCGCGCGCAGCGACAGCAGGATCGGGAAAAACAGCGCCAGTAATGCCAGCGCAGGGATCGTCTGGACCAGACTGGCAACACCCAGTGCAATCCGCGACACGGATGGCGAACGGCTTGCCCAAACCGACAGCGGCAGGGCAATGATGATCCCCAGCGCGAGAGCGGAAGCTGCCAGCAGAATGTGGGCGGATAATTTGCCGCCCAATCCCGCCATAATGGTGAAAATGTCGCTCATGCCTCTGGGCTCGCTGCGCCAAGACTAGCCAGCGCGCGGGCTTGCTCACGCGGTATCGCGACCAGCCCCTGGGCGATCTTGCCGCCTGCGCCCGCCAGCAAAGACTGCGGCGCCTCGTCTGCTACAATTTGCCCCTCGTCCATAACCAGCACCCGGTCGGCCAGCAGCAGAGCCTCGGCCATGTCATGGGTCACCATGATCGTGGTCAGGTCCAGCTGATCGTGCAGTGCGCGCACACGCTTGCCCAAACCGTCGCGCGTCACCGGATCGAGCGCGCCGAACGGTTCGTCCATCAGCAATAGATGCGGATCGCCCGCCAACGCACGGGCCACGCCGATCCGCTGCCGTTGGCCCCCGGATAATTCATGCGGCATCCGCAGTGCATATTCCGGTTCCAGCTCGACCAGTTCCAGCAATTCCGAAATACGTTCGTTGCTTGCCAGCTCGCCCGCCAGCTGCGGCCCGATACCGATATTTTCGCCGACTGTCATATGCGGGAATAGGCCGACGCCCTGAAAGACATAGCCCATCCGGCGGCGCAATGCGGCAGGCGGCGCGTCGCGCACATCGCTGCCTTCAAACAACACGCGTCCGCAATCGGGATCGCCCAGACGATTGATCATTTTGAGCAGGGTGGATTTGCCCGAACCCGACGCACCCACCAATGCAACAAAGCTGTGCTGGGCTATCGCGCAGTCGGTGGAACCTACCGCAACGACATCGGCGAAATTTTTGGAGACAGCTTCAAAGCGCAGCAGCGGGTCAAATTCTAACGGGGGTACGGCATTATCCATCGCTCGCTGCTGTATGGCCTGCAATTGGTCAGGTCAAAGGCGCGGGGATACCTAAAGCGCCGAAAGCGGTACTGTCAGCCGTGCCATAAATCCTTCGGGGCGCATTTCGCGCAGCAATTGACCGCGCAATTGTCCGGTCACGGTCATTTCCACCAGCCGAGTGCCAAAGCCTGTCCGGTCCGGCTGTTGGGGGCCGTCAGCTGCTGGCACGGGTCCGCCACTTTCCTGCCACTCGATTACCGCGCATTCTTCATCGCTATCGCTGCGCGTGCCGCGAGTTAGCGACACAGAGACTTTGCCTTCGGGCACTGAAAGTGCCCCGTATTTCACAGAATTGGTGGCGAATTCATGGAATACCAGCGCCAGCGGCGTGGCGGATTTGACCCCGATCATAATCCCGTCGCCCTCCACGGTCACGCGTTCCTTTTCAGTATCGGCATAGGGCTTCATCAGCACTTCCAGCAGGCCGTGCAGACTGTCGCCCTTGTCGTTGTTGATCGGTCTGACAAAATCATGTGCCCGGCCCAGCGAGCGGATTTTGTTGTTCAATTCCTGGGCAAATTCGGCTGCTTCGGGCCGGCTTCGTGCAGTGAGCGAAATCAGGCCTGAAATGACCGCAAAGATGTTCTTGATCCGGTGCGACAATTCCAAAGCTAACAATTCCCGGCTTTCCGAATGACGATGGGAATCGTCCACATCGGTAATCGTGCCGGACCAGCGCACCGCAGTTTCGTTATCCGATAAAATCGGCGCTGCCCGTGCAAGTATCCAACGGTAACTGCCATCGCGCTGACGCAGCCG
>JBBKWK010000201.1:0-16116 GCA_037968915.1 Pontixanthobacter sp. | reverse complement strand
GGGCAACATGCGGTACAGAATTCCATTCTTGCGATGAAACGAGTGATTTTCTTCGTCAAAGCGAATTATATAGCAGGACTTGCCGCCATGTCGGGCCGGACCTAAGGGCTGTCGATGGACTTGCCCTCAACCAACCCACGGCCTTCCGGGCTGCCCGCCGCGCTTGGGGCCTATCTGATCTGGGGATTCCTCCCGCTTTATCTAATTCTGGTGAAGTCCGTTCCCGCGATCGAATTTGTCGGTTGGAGGATTATCTGGACTGTGCCCATCTGCTTGATCATTGTGGCCTTCCGGCATCAAGGACCAGATTTGCGCGCAGCGTTGCGGAACCGGCGCGTCATGCTGACACTTACCGGCAGCGCAGTTCTGATCGCGATCAACTGGCTCGTCTACATCTGGGCGGTTCAGTCGGGCCATGTGCTCGCTGCCAGCCTTGGCTATTTCATCAATCCGCTGATCAATGTCCTGCTTGGCACGCTGCTCTTGCGGGAAAAACTCAGTGTGCGGCAGTGGATCGCAGTGGGCGTCGCGGCTGCGGGCGTTGCGTTTCTGCTTGGCGGAGCGCTTACCACCATGTGGATCAGCCTAACGTTGGCGGTCAGCTTCGGCACTTATGGCTTGCTGCGCAAACAGGTTGCAGTCGGCGCCCTGCCCGGCCTGACCATCGAATCGACGATCTTAATCCTGCCATCGATCGGGATTGCCTATTATTACAGCACTACGCCTGGGGGATCTTCCTTTGGCCAGGACTGGGGCTTGAGTCTGGCAATCATGTTTGGCGGCGTGGTTACGGCGATACCGCTGCTGCTGTTCGCAATTGCCGCACGCCGGATGGATTATTCGACACTGGGGTTCGTGCAATTCATTGCCCCGACCATCGTATTCCTGCTTGGACTATTCGTGTTCGGCGAGGAACTGTTGCCGAGCCAACTCGCCTGCTTCGTGTTGATCTGGACCGCACTGGCGATCTTCGTGTGGGATTTGCTGGTGCGCCGCGGCAAGCAAGCGAAGATTACGGCGTAAACCGCCAGGCCAGTGTCTGGCCTGCATGGAATGGCACGATACCTGCGCCATTTGCATCCACCATCGCCGGAACAACCACGTCTGAACGTACCAGCGTCACCGTGCCTTCGTTCAGAGGCAAACCGTAGAAACGCGGTCCGTTCTCCGAGGCAAAAGCCTCCAGCCGGTCCAACGCGCCTTCTTCTTCAAACACCGCCGCATAACTTTCCAGCGCATAGGGGGCGTTGAATATTCCCGCGCAGCCGCAGGCACTTTGCTTGGTGCTCACCTCATGCGGCGCGCTATCGGTACCCAGGAAATATTTCGCCGTGCCCGATGTCGCCGCCTTGCGCAGCGCCAGCCGATGCCTTTCGCGCTTGGCCACCGGCAGGCAATAGGCATGAGGGCGCATTCCGCCCACCAACATTGCGTTGCGGTTGATGTGGAGGTGCTGCGGGGTGATCGTGGCGGCTACATTCGCGCCAGCTTCTTCAACGAACTGCACCGCATCCTCGGTCGTAATATGTTCAAAGACCACCTTCAATGCCGGCATCTCGCGCACCAAATCAGACAATATGCGATCGATAAACAGCGCTTCCCGGTCGAAAATATCAACATCATTATCGGTCACTTCGCCATGGATAAGTAGCGGCATACCGATCTTCTGCATCCTCTCCAGCGCTAACCTTATCTTGCTGATATCGCTCACACCATGTGCGGAATTGGTCGTTGCGTTGGCGGGATAGAGCTTTGCTGCGGTAAACACATTGGCGGCAAACCCGTGCTCAAGTTCGTCTGGTTCACTTGCATCAGTAAGATAGGCAGTCATTAATGGCGTGAAATCCACGCCCTGCGGCACAGCATCCAGGATGCGCTGACGATATGCCTGTGCCGCCGCGATGCTTGTTATGGGCGGCGAGAGATTTGGCATCACAATGGCCCGGGCAAATTGCCGCGCCGTATGCGCCACAACGCCGCGCATCACATCCCCGTCGCGCAAATGGACATGCCAATCGTCGGGGCGGCGCAAAGTCAGGTTCGTTAAGTCAGCCATTTGCGACCTGTAAGCGTTGCAGACCTGCCATGTCACCAAAATCTACGGCGCAACGGTCAGATTCTCGTGCCGGAGATGACTAGAGTTGATTTTCCCGGTCAGTGGTCCACCTATGACAGATGAATGCACCCCGATTGTTCGACCGCGCCGTAATCCGGCTCAAACCCCTGGACGCTTCCGAAGATGTGGGCGCATTTTTGCAGGGTCTCGTCACCAATGATGTCAGTGGACCGCTACCCGTTTGGGCTGGACTGCTGAGCGCGCAAGGCAAGGCGATGTTCGATTTTCTGGTGTGGCCGGGCGAGGATGGCGCGCTGTTGGTGGATTGCGAAGCAGCAGCGGCGGATGATTTGGTCAAACGCCTGTCGCTCTATCGCCTACGCCGAAAAATCGGAATTTCTCGCGATAATGCACTGGGTGCATTTTGGTCAGCTGAAATCGGTGGAGCTACATCGATCGACGCCGCTGCGGATCCGCGACTTTCACAACTTGGACAGCGCTGGATTGGCCTTGTTTCTGACAATGATACGCCCGCCGATGCCGCATGGCGCTCGCACCGGTTGAATCTAGGCGTGCCCGAGGGCCGCTCTGATCTCGGCGATATTTTGTGGTTGGAAACCAATGCAGCAGAACTCCACGGCGTTTCATTCGAGAAAGGCTGTTATATCGGGCAGGAAAACACCGCACGGATGAATTGGCGGCAGAAGGTCAATCGGCGATTAGTGGTGGTACCCATGGAAAAATCGGACGAGAAGCGGCGCAAAGCCTCATATCCCGATCTCGGTCTTGCGCTCGATCATCGCCGGGTCGACGATATTCCGTCTGAGTTGGCGCCGCCCTGGATGCAATTGCGCCCGGCAGAAGAATCGCCTGGCGAGTAAACTATTCGGAGGGAATTCCCTCTTTTACCGACGCTGTCAGCATCCTTTCTGCCCTGTCCCGAGCTGCACTGCGAGGCAGGTTCAGCGATTTGGCCAGCGCCGCACCCATCAATGCGTCGCCCAGCGCAAGCAGAACCAATGTCAGCGTTTCTTCATGCACACGCATTTCGCTGAAGCGGCCGTGGCTGGCTTCCTCCGGTGCAATTTCATCGACCAAGGCGTGGATCGCCTCGACGATTGGATCGAGCGCATCTTCATTGCCGGTCAGCAGCATCCAGCCAGCCAACGCACCTGCACCTTCTTTGTCAAAGGCATCAAACGCCAGGTCGACCACTTCACGCGGCGTACCCAAACCGACTCGGCTTGCCCGAACCGCATCCTTAATCGTTTCACAGACAGTCCACGCCAAATGTTCCGCAAGCGATTTCTGCAAGCCAGACGCCGAGCCGAAGTGGTGCAATAAATTTGCGTGCGTTCGGCCAATCCGCCCTGCGACAGCCTTTAGTGTGACCGATTGAGGCCCGCTTTCAATCAACAGCGCCCTTGCGGCCTGCAATGCGGCTGAGCGGGATTCTTCAGGGGACAGGCGTTTACGGATGGTCATTTAGTCGAAAGCCCCAGTTTTCCGTCAGAAGATGGCCACGGCGTAGAACGCGCTCGCAGTATCTGCAAGACCAATGCCCTCCAAATCCTTATTGACACTGATGTAAGTAGTGGCTAATTAGAGCGCAACGTAAACGATGGAAATTGCCATGAACGCCCCCACTAAATTTGACCTCGAATCGACCAGCCGCAGCCCGAAGGATCTGGATATTGTGGTGCGTGACGAACGCTTCAATCGTGGGACCAATCCGCGCCGATGGTGGGCGGGTGACGCATTCGGGACCGCTTGGCACAATGCTTTGTCCGCAACATTCCCGCGCGGCGAAACGTTCTTCATCGAGGCTGTCAAGGCACACCGCGAAGGTGCCGATGAAAAACTGGATGCCGAAATTCGCGCATTTGTCCGTCAGGAGATCAACCACACGCGTGAACATATCGCGTTCAACCGATTGGCCGCCGACGCCGGATATGACATTGCAGCGATCGACAAGCGGGTTGAAGAAATGCTCGCGCTGACCAAGGGACGCCCGCCAATTCTAAATCTGGCAGTAACGATGGCGCTGGAACACTACACCGCAATGATGGCACACGAATTCCTCGCCAACCCCAAACATTTTGAACGAGCCGATCCTGAGGTTCGCGACATGTGGCGCTGGCACGCTGTGGAGGAGGTCGAGCACAAGGGCGTCGCCTACGACACCTGGATTCATGCGACCAAAGATTGGACCTCTTGGCGGCGGTGGAAATTGCGTTCGATCATGATGTTGATCGTAACCGGCCGGTTCTTCAAGAACCGGTGGCAGGATTCGATAAATTTACTGACTCAAGACGGGATCACCGGCTGGAAGGCGCGCTGGGGACTATTCAAATACCTGACCGTTTCGCCCGGCGTGGTGCGCCGGATTTTCCCGGCATGGCTTGCTTATTTCAAGCCCGGTTTTCACCCATGGGACCATGATGACCGGGAACTAATAGGTAAGTATGAAAGCGAATTTTCCGACGCTGTGATGCCAGCGGAGTAATTAAATGCCCCGGCGCGCAAGCCATCACGCTGCGCACCGGGGTGTCTGCATATCTTCCGCCAGATCACGGACGTAGATAGCTGCGTCCACCTTACTATCCCGGGCCAGGCAATGATGCGGCTCAACCCGCCCGGTTGGTTGGAAGCCTGCCTTGCGGAGAACTTTGCCAGATGCGGGGTTATCCAGATAATGGCTGGCAATAATCCGTTCGTGACCAAGCATCCGCGCCATTTCAAGAACCGCCTTCGCAGCTTCGGTCGCGTACCCCTGCCCCCAATAAGGCCGCGCGATCCAATAGCCGAGCTGGACCTTCCCATCACATTGGCCAAGGCCAGCACAGCCGATTATTGCGCCGCGGTCATGTGGTTCGGTAAGTAGAAAGTTTGGGTGGTCCGGATCATGCGGGAGGGACAGGAAAGCCCGCGCGTGCTCTTTTCGGTAAGGCCAAGGCGCTGTAGCCAAATTCCGGACAACGCCTTCGTCGGCCAGCCCGCGCCAGATACCCTGCCAATCCTCGGGCCATGCAGGCCGCAGGAACAGCCTTTCGCTGCGATGAAACATGGAACGCGTCTCCTTTCGCCCCGCCCCGACTCTACCAGTGCCTGATAGGGTCTTTGCGTGACAAACTCATTGCGGCGAAAGCGAATTTCGCCAGCCCGAGACTTACTTGCGCTCGGGATTTCGCAAGAGGGGGAAACGACAAGAGGGAGAACGGCCCCCTTAAACAAGGTGGCCCATTCTCCCTCTACGGTGCCGGTTCGAACCGGCTAGGCCATCCTGTTGGACGGCCCCTTTTATTGGTTCCGTCCGCTTATTCTGCGGCCTGTGCCATCATATCGACCGACACATATTTGCGGCCTTGTTTGCCGGAATGGAATCGCACGCGGCCTTCTGCAGTCGCAAAAAGGGTGTGATCCTTCCCAAGACCGACATTGCTGCCGGGATAGAACTTGGTGCCGCGCTGACGCACGAGAATGTTTCCGCCGATCACTTCCTGACCGCCGAACTTCTTCACACCAAGGCGGCGACCCGCTGAGTCGCGACCGTTGCGGGATGAACCGCCTGCTTTTTTATGTGCCATCTCGTATTACTCCGAAGTCTTCCGACTTATTTCTTATCCGCTGCTTTGGCAGCAGGTGCTTTCTTAGCGGCTGGCTTTTTAGCTGCCGGCTTCTTTTCGGCAGCTGCCTTCTTCGCGACCGGTGCTTTTTCAGCAGCAGCTTTGGCTGGTGCAGCCTTCTTGGCCGGAGCTTTGGTCGCTTCAGCTTTCTTGGCCGGAGCCTTGGTTGCTGGCGCGGCCTCTTCAGCTTCCTTCTTGGGAGCAGCAGCCTTCTTGGCAGGGGCCTTGCTGTCACCAACCGAGAGAATGCGCAGCAGCGTCAGCTGCTGACGGTGGCCAGCCTTGCGGCGATAATTGTGGCGGCGACGCTTCTTGAAGACGATCACCTTCTCGCTCTTGGCCTGCGCGATGATTTCTGCAGAAACAGCAACCTTCGATGCATCGGCGATCGAATCGCCTTCCCCGGCGAGCAGGATGTCGCCCAGAGTTACTGTGTCACCGGCTTCGCCAGCGAGCTTTTCAACAGCGATCTTGTCTCCGGCAGCAACCCGGTATTGTTTGCCGCCCGTGCGCACAATTGCGAACATGGTGATTTCACTTTCAATCTAAAATGCTGTGCCGACCCCAACGAGGAACCGGCGCGACCAAAGCACCGCAATTTGCGGACCGTGGAAAGATCGAAGCCGTTAAGGGATGGTCGCTGTCAAGTCAACGCCGAAGTCGGATTTCAGGGCATCAATATCACTGACGCTGGCAAGAAACGAATGCGCGAGCTAAAGACTGCGTAATGTTACGTTTCTTCCCATACCTCCGCATGAGCGGCATGGCCATTGCGCTACCCGTGATCCTGCTGGCCGCTTGCGCGGCTCCGCAAGCCAACTATCCTTCGCTCGCGGTACGTGATGCCGAGCGGGTTCAGAGCTCCTTTGAATCCGGCGCGGCACCAGCACAGCCAGCGGTGGAAATCCCCGCAAGCGCAGACCTAACCCAGCGACTTGCGCAATTGCAAAGTGCCGCCGCCAGTGCTCATCGCGCGTTCCTTAGCGCCGCCCCCAGCGCTGCCCGGTTAGTCAATGCGGCTTCGGGCGCTAGTAACACCAACGACCGTTGGGCTAGCGCGCAAATCGCCCTGGCCAGTCTCGAATCGGCACGCAGTCAGGCCGCGGTTCCGTTGGGCGATCTTGATCTGATGCATGCCAACGCTGCATTGGCCCTTGAACAGCGCAGTATTATTGAAGACACTCGCAATGCGGTGACAAGCATGATTGCCGAGGAAGATGCGATCCTGTCGACCTTACGCCGAAAAATGCCCTCATGAGCTTGGCCTGCGCGACCTGCCCGGTACGCGATCGCGCAGCCTGTTCGGTATTGTCTGTGGATGAGCGCGATGCGCTTTCCGCCGCCGGGCGAACCCGCAATTTGATGCGCGGCGAAACTCTGTTTTTTGCCGGGGACAAGGAAACGTCCTGCGCCACCCTGATTAGGGGCGCGCTCAAGGTTACCAGCACCAATCGCGACGGCGAGGAACGGATTCTCGCACTGGTCCATCCCGCAGGTTTTATCGGGGAAATGTTTCAGCCGTTCGCGCATTATGATGTGGTCGCGCTCACCGATACAGAATTATGCACCTTCTCAAAGATCGATATGGAGAATGCAATTGGCCAATATCCTGTGCTGGCGCATGCTCTGCTTCGCCGGTCACAGGAAGATTTGCATAATACCCGCCAACTGTTGGAACTGACCGGCAAAAATAGGGCAGGCGAGAAGGTCGCCAGCCTGATTCTAGCGTTGGCAGGGGCGGCCAGCGATTCGCCCTGCCACCTGGCCCAGCAATTCGATTTGCCGCTGACCCGAGGCGAGATGGCCAACATGCTGGGGCTGACGATCGAAACCGTCAGCCGTCAATTGTCGAAATTAGAAAAGAGTGGCGCGATTCGCCGAGAAGGAGCCCGCGGGATCGAACTGATCGATCTCGCGAAGCTCCAGTTTTTCAGTGGTGCGGAATTCGGCTCAGATTAGTGCCGCTATGGTCGCCACGGCAAAAGCCCACATTACGACCAGCACCGGCAGGATCAAAATCTGCACAGTGGCTTCGCCAGCGGACAAACGTCCGGTGAGCGTGGCGATACCGCGGTTGGCAAACTGGTTCCACCCCATCGGGCGCTTGATGCTGTCCGGCGCAATCCGCGTCCATGCAGCAGGGACGCCAAAGATCCCGATAATGAAGGTTACACAAACCGCCATCGGAATAATTAGACCGGGGCTGGCAAAGGCGGTAACCAGAATCGCCAGAAATGCCAGATAACAGGCCGCTGCAGTCACATAGAGCGCGCTTGGCATTTCGAAGCTGCGGTCAACCTGCGCCGGCCCGCGGGCTTCCGAAACATGCGGCACTGTCACGACATTGACTTGGTCGGCAATCAGTTCGCGGGTCAGATGTTTGGACATGATCAATGCTCCCTTGCGTTGAGAGCACATGTGCACTTGTCAGGCTGGCGCTGCCTTGATTTGGATCAAATTCCGGGAAATTACTGCCAGCGCGCCAGATCGGCATGGTCCTGCCCGCGCGGTTCGATCCAGCGCCAGCCGTCGCTGCGGCGTTCGCGTTTCCAGAACCAAGCTACGCTTTTCAGATGATCCATTAGGAAGTCCACCGCCTGAATAGCATCGCGCCGATGCCTAGCCGCTGCTGCAACCAATACGATTGGTTCGCCCGGCACCATGCTGCCAATCCGGTGCCACACAAGCACTCCGTCGAGATCAAAACGCAGCTGGGCACGTTCCGCCAGTTCCTCCATCGCGCTCGATGTCAGGGGCGCATAATGCGTCAACTCGAGTTCCGCGACCCCGCCACCGGGCCTCACAAGTCCGGTGAAGCTGGCCACGCCGCCCGAATCGGGATTGGCGCGCGTGAAATCTGTCAGCGCCGGACCGGGAACAAAGGTTTCTGCCAGCAACCGCACATCGCGCATCGCGCTATCCTCCGCTGACCGGGGGCAGCAGCGCCACTTCATCTCCGTCCGCGGCGTTGAGAGCGAGTTTGTCGGACAGCACCCGGCCTGCGCAAGCGACTCTGACCCGATCTTCGCGCAATTGGTCTGCAGTATTCAGATTTACCGCCGCCAGTAGCGCGTCCCAGTCCAGCGGCGCTGGCAGTTCAATCTCCGCCGCGCCCGCAATGTCGGACAGTGGCCCAAGAAATAGAACTGTTACCATAGCGGCTTATCCGCCGGTCATCGACATGTGGCGCGGCTGGGCCGGCACTTCGCCGCGCGCGTCGATTCGGAAATTGTGACGTTCGGGCTTGATCCGCATTGCTTCATTAATCGCAGCATCGAGCTGCCCGTATAGATCATCTGACCGCATGGCAGCGCGCAGATCGACGCGCTCTCCGCCGCCAAGGCAGGGATATAACTGGCCAGTCGCGGTCACCCGCAGCCGATTGCAGCCTTCGCAAAAATTGTTGGTCAGCGGGGTTATGAGCCCTAAGCGCCCCCCGGTTTCGGTAATATCGAAATAACGCGCCGGACCGCCGGTGCGGTATGGCGACGGGGTAAGCCGCCAGCGAGCGTTAAGGCGGTCCTGCACCGCCGAAAGCGGCAGATAATGGTCGATCCGGTCACCGTCGACCTCGCCCAACGGCATGACTTCGATCAGAGTGATGTTATGGCCCAGACCATGTGCCCACTCGATCAGATCGGGCAATTCGACCTCGTTCAGTCCCTTCAAGGCTACGGCGTTGATTTTGACTTTGAGGCCCGCCGCCTTTGCTGCTGCGATCCCCTTCAGCACATCCGCCAACCGGTCCCGCCGGGTCAACCGCTCGAACAGTACCGGATCGCGCGTGTCGAGCGATACATTGACCCGCCGCACGCCCGCCGCCGCCAGCGCGCCCGCATGGGTTGCCAATTGAGTGCCATTCGTTGTCAGGGTCAGTTCGTCCAGCCCGCTGCCTACTTCCCGGCCCAGCGCCTGCACCAGATCCATCATGTCGCGCCGGACCAAGGGTTCCCCGCCGGTTAGCCGGATTTTGCGAACACCGCGCGCGATGAATGCGAGCGAGAGCTTCTGCAGTTCCTCCAGCGACAAAACCTCTGCCTTGGGTAGGAATTTCATCTTTTCCGGCATGCAATAGGAACACCGTAGATCGCAGCGATCGGTGACCGAAAGCCGCAAATAGGTAATCCGTCGCTGGAATGTATCGACCAGCGGCCGGAATTGAGTAGGGTTCAGATCAACGGCTGTATCCATACTGCTATTCTGCCGTATTTCCTTCACTATGACCATCCACCAGCAGCATTTGTCCGGTCACCCCGGGCGCTTGCTCCAAATATTCGATTGTCGCGGCAATCGCGGCAAGATCATTGCCTGCAACCAAATTTACCCGCTTTGGCGCCAATTCCCGCGCCAGGTCGCGCGCAACGCTGCGCCGCCAGTCACGGTGATCGGGCGGCAATGCCGGCATCACCAATACCAGCGCATCGGCCTCCCCTCGCAACGCTTCACGCACCTTGGCGAGCCAAATCCGGTGAAATTCTGCGGCTGCATCGAGGGCGCTCGCAGGTTGTCCATCAATCCGTATCACACTCTGCACAGCGGTCAGCGCCGCTGCCGGGTCAGGGTTATGCCAATCTGCTCATTCGCTTCGGCAATCGCCAGCTTGATGATCTTGACCGTCACCGCCTCGATCCGGTCATCCTGCAGCATCAGCGTATCGATTATATGGTCCGCGACCGCTTCGATCAGCTTGAAATGCACGCCCTGCGGCAGTCCGTCACTCGCGGCGAATTTCAAATCCATGTAATTTTTGCTGGCTTCCAGCGGCGTATCTGGATCGTAATGATCGGCGCATTGTAAAGTCACCGTCATGCTGATCCGTAACGGTTGCGGCTTGCCTGTTTCTTCGGAGTAGATGCCGGTCAGGACATCATGCTCAAAATCGGCAACTTCCAGGATAAGCGAATCGTTCATTTGTGCCCCTTAGACCGAATTGCGCCACCGCGCGAAGATCGCCGTTGGCAGCAGGCGGCCACCCTCACCTTCCTCGCGCACCGCCAGATCGCCATGTTCAATTGCACCAGGCAAATCAGCGAACAATTCCGACAGTAATCCGCCCAGCGCCAGGCTGGACATGCGCACAGCATAAACCGTCAAAAACAGGAATTTGCTGTCGGTATCGAGCAACTCGCGGCAATCGCCGACCAAGGGAGCAAGGCTGTCCTCGATCCGCCACGTTTCATTTTTAGGCCCGCGCCCGAATTTCGGCGGATCGAGGATGATCCCATCATAGCGTTTTTCGCGCCGGACTTCGCGTGCTGTGAACTTGGCCGCATCATCAACCAGCCAGCGGATCGGGCGATCCTCCATCCCGGCCAAAGCGGCATTTTCGCGGGCCTGCGCAACCGACTTCTTTGACGCATCGACATGGGTCACCGGACCATGCTGGCTCAGTGCCAGGCTGCCCACACCGGTATAACCGAACAGATTGAGCGTTTGCGCATCAATCTTGCCGTCGAGCTGCTCGCGCATCCAATCCCACACCGGCGCCATGTCTGGGAAAAACCCCAAATGGCGAAACGGCGTGCATTCCGCGGTAAAGTCGATCCCGCGCCATTTAAGCGGCCAGCCTTCTTCCGGCACCGGATTGTCATACAGCCAGCGGCCGCCGCCATCTTCATCAGAACCGGGAACGAACTCCGCTTGCGCTTCCCATTGCGAGAAACGCGGCTGCCACATGGCCTGCGGTTCGGGCCTGATGAACCGATACGGTCCGTAGCGCTCCAGCTTGCGGCCATCCCCGCTATCGACCAGCCCGTAATCGTCCCACGCCGTGCCCTCGAGGATCAACGGCTGCTCGATCAACCGCGCCATCAGTAACTCGCAGTAGCGCGCTCGGCGATAAATGCGGTCACTGCGTCATATTCGCCGGGCAATTCGTTATAGGCTTCTTCGCGCGCAAACAGGTCGCCCACCCGTGCGGGCAATTGCGGCCGCTGCCCCGTGGCGCGTTCTACCGCATCGGGGAATTTAGCGGGGTGAGCGGTGGCCAGAGTGACTACCGCAATATCCGCCGGAAGTGCCGCTTCGCGTGCAGCGTGCAGGCCGATCGCGGTATGCGGGTCGATTATCTCGCCGCACATTTCGCCAGCCCAGCGCATCGCCTGCGACATCTGGGAGGCATCGACGCGTGCGCTGGTAAACAGGCCCCCAGCGCCTTCTCGCTGGGCATTGGTCAGCCGCATGGCCCTGTCCGATTCGAAGCCCGCCATTTGTGCAGCCATCGCGGCCCCGTCTCGTCCACCGCAATCGAACAGCAAGCGCTCAAAATTAGAACTGACCTGAATATCCATCGACGGGGCCGCGGTCGGGGTCACGGTACCTGCGGAATAATCGCCATCGGACAAGGCGCGGTGGAGGATGTCATTGATGTTGGTCGCCACGATCAGCCGCTCGATCGGCAGGCCCATCTTTGCCGCGACATAGCCCGCAAACACGTCGCCAAAATTCCCGGTCGGCACGGAAAAAGCCACCTTGCGCTGCGGCGCGCCCAGTTGCAGCGCGGCGGCGAAATAATACACCACCTGCGCCATCAACCGTGCCCAGTTGATCGAATTGACTGCCCCGATATTGAAACGCGAAGTCATCGTCGGATCGCGGAATACCCGCTTCACCATGGCCTGCGCATCATCGAAGCTGCCGTCAATGGCGATATTGTGGACATTGGGCGCGCGCACTGTGGTCATCTGGCGGCGTTGGACATCGCTCACCCGCCCCTTGGGATGGAGCATGAAGATATCGATCCGCTCACGACCCGCCACCGCATCGATCGCCGCCGAGCCAGTGTCGCCGCTGGTCGCGCCAACGATGGTCAGGTGATCCTTGCTGCGGGTGAGGAATTTCTCGAACCACAGGCCGAGCAATTGCAGCGCGACGTCCTTGAAAGCCAGCGTCGGCCCGTGGAACAATTCGAGCAACCACTGCTGTTCATCAAATTGCGTCAGCGGAGTGACGGCGGCATGTGAGAAGCGGCCATAGGCCTGGCTGCACAGTTCCTGCAGTTCACCCTGCGTCAGGCTGCCCGCCACAAATGGTGCCATGACCTTGGCGGCCAATTCGGCGTACGGAAGCCCGCGCATGGCATTGATTTCGCTCTCGCTAAAACCTGGCCATTCGTTCGGCAGATACAGGCCGCCGTCGTTCGCCAGACCGGCAAGAGTTGCGCCTTCGAAGGTGAGTGTCGGCGCAGCGCCGCGAGTTGAGACATATTGCATAGCACCAGCGCGGTTAGCTGCGGCGGCTCCAACTGGCAAGAAAGGGCCGCTAGCGAAGGGTAAGGTTTTCTTTCGAACCTGCTTCCAGCTTTCCCTTCAGCTTATGCAATCCGCCCGCGGCGGCGGCGGCATGCGGGCCGATCCATCGATTGTGAATCGCAACTATCGGCATCGCATCAAGGTGGTTGAACCGCTCCCGCCCCCGCCTAACTGCAACAACCAGCCCCGCATTCTCCAATACTTTGAGGTGCTGCATGATCGTGCAGCGGTCGCGCTGCGGGAAGCGGCTCACCAATTGCTGGGTCGTCAGCGAGTAATCGCGCAGATGATCGCAAATCTGTCGGCGAAGTGGATTTGCCAGCGCTTTGAAAACCAGATCGAGCACATCATCATTTGACATGTTATATTTTTATAACATAATAAGTCACGATGCAAGGTTGAAAGGAGTATTCGATGGAACTCAAATTCAGGGTGTCAGGACGGATTAGTCGCCCCGTCCACGAGGTGTTCGAAGCCGTGGCCGATCCCGCCGAACTATCATCCTACTTTACAACGGGAGGTTCCAGCGGAAGGCTTGAAAAGGGACAGATGGTGACATGGGAATTCGCGGATTACCCGGGGGCATTCCCGGTTGAAGTTGTTGATGTAGTCAAAGACAAGCTGATCCTGCTGCGCTGGAACGTCCACGACGATGAAAGCGGTGATGATCTGAAGACCGAAGTCACCATGCGCTTTTCAGACTGCGGTGACGGACGAACATTAGTGGAAATTGCCGAAGAAGGCTGGGGCACAAACCAGAAGGGTCTCAAGACCAGTTATGGCAATTGTGAAGGCTGGACCCAGATGCTCTGCGCAATGAAAATGTGGACCGAACACCGCATCAATCTGCGCGAGGGCTATTACAAATAGATCATACGGGTTTCTGGCGCCGTTTGACTGAGAGGAAAAAGATGACCAGAGCCGTCAGGGCGAAAAAGAACCATTGACCGGCATAGGCCAAGTGGTTGTTCGGGATGTCCGCCGGATCGGGTTTGGCAAGCGGTTCGAGACCAGCCAGCGGCGGATCGGCGACTATCCGCCCGCCCGGCGCGATGATCCCGGTGACCATTCCACCGGTATATTCTGGCGCTGCCGGATTGCGGGACCAGCCCAGCGCAACTTCGCCCGTTCCGCCATCGGGCAAGGTGCATTCCGCTTTATGCGCCCAGCCACTGCCGCCCTTGGCCGAACTACCCGATACCGAGCGAATCCCCGTCACCCGAGCGCATTCGAAACTGCTGCGGCGATAGAGTGCAGCCTCGATCGACTTTTCATCGCGCGGATAGGCGACTTCGCTGCTATCACTCTGAGCGGCAGAATAAATCGCCAGTTGCGCTTCTTTCTGATCCAGTCGGTCCAATTGCCAGAACCCCAGCGCTATCATGGTCGCAACGGCAGACATTACGACGATTGTGGCAATGATCGGTAGCTCGCGAATTTTCATGGCTCTCGTCCCGCCTCACCCGCGCGGTTGTTGAACTCGGCAAAGACCAGCGCGGCCTTGGCTGCACGCAAGCCATAGATCACCAACCCGGTCGTCAGCGGTATCCACAACAGGGCATGGACCCAGAACGGCGGCTCAAAGGATAATTGCAGCCACATCGCTAGACCGACCACCACGGCTCCGATGATCAGGATCAGAAATGCCGCCGGCCCGTCACCCACATTGAATTTTGTAAAATCGAGCGCACAAGCGCGGCAATGATCTGCGAATTTGGTCAACCCGCTGAACAACGTCCTTGCGCCGCATCTCGGACATAAACCGAAAAGGGCAGCCTCGCTCATGCGCGGCCGCCCTTTCCCATGTTCAGTATTACCTGCTGGCATTAGTGGATTTCAGCACCCCAACCGCCCCACACATAGACGACGATAAAGAGGAACAGCCATACCACATCGACAAAGTGCCAATACCACGCAGCCGCTTCAAAACCGAAGTGCTGACGCGGGGTGAAGTGACCTTTGTAGGTACGAGCGAGGCAGACGATCAGGAAGATCGTACCTACCAGCACATGGAAGCCGTGGAAGCCAGTCGCCATGTAGAAAGCGGAGCTGTAGGTGTTGCCGCCAAAGGAAAACGGCGCATGGCTATATTCATAGATCTGGATGCTGGTGAACAAAATCCCGAGCAGGATGGTCGCCCACAGACCCTTCTTGAGCCCGTCGCGATCACCATGGATCAGCGAATGGTGCGCCCAGGTTACAGTCGTACCTGAGCACAGCAGAATCAAGGTATTGAGGAGCGGCAGATCAAATGGATCCATCACGGCTTCGATCGCCTTCGGCGGCCATTGACCGCCGACAACTTCGGAAATCGTGCTAGGGAACAGCGAGAAATCGAACCAGCTCCAGAACCAGCCGACAAAGAACATCACTTCGGACGCGATGAACAGGATCATCCCGTAACGAAGGTGCAGTTGCACCACTGGTGTATGGTGGCCGTCCTCCGCTTCCTTCACGATATTGGAAAACCAACTGAAAAACGTGGCGATCAGCCCGGCAATGCCGAGGCCCAGCACAATGGCATGGTTCGGCAGATCGTGCATGTATAACACCATGCCGCTGGTAAAGGTCAGCGCCGAGACCGAACCTAAGAAGGGCCAGATATCGGGCGGAAGGATGTGGTATTGGTGGTTTACGTTACCGGCCATGAATTTCGGGTCCTGTAAGATCTGTTTGGCAAGGCCTTAATGGCCCGCGCGGTGTTGGTCCAGTGCTAGGGAAGGCAATCTGCTTTTGGTACTCAAATTTTTTGAGCCAGTAAAACTCAGGAAGCAGGCTCCTTTGCCTTGTGGAACGTGTAGCTCAGGGTGATCTGCTCGACATCCTTGGCATTCTCGTCCTGCAGGATCGCCGGATCAATGTAATAAAGCACCGGCATCCGCACTTCCTCGCCCGGCTGCAGGGTCTGTTCTGTGAAGCAAAAACACTGGATCTTGTTGAAATACTTGCCCGTCTGTTCGGGTTCGACATTGAAGGTTGCGGTGCCGGTAATCGGAATATTGCTATTATTCTTCGCAACATAGAACGCCATGTCGCGCACGCCGATCTGGACTGTGTCTGTCGCTTGTTCAGGGTGAAAAGTCCACGGGACGTCTATCGCGGTATTGCCGTCGAAACGGATTGAGATTTCTTTTGCACCGGAACTGGCCGCCATGCGTTCAGCCAGGCCTGCGTCCTGAACACT
>JBBKWK010000200.1:0-7139 GCA_037968915.1 Pontixanthobacter sp. | reverse complement strand
GGGGCATTTTCCATTGCGGCATAGACGAATTTGCGGGCAATCCGGACCGCATCTTCGAGCGGTAAATTGTGGCCGAGCAGGGTTGCAATGGCAGATGACAGGGTGCAGCCGCTGCCGTGGGTATGCTTGGTGGCCAGCCGGGAATGCTGGAATACAGTCACCTCCCCGTCAGGTTTGACCAGCACATCGATCACCCGCTCGTCATCGGTATGGCCGCCCTTGGCCAGCACATCGCAGCCAATTTCCTTGGCAAGCGCTCCGGCGGCTTCCTGCATCAGTTCGAGTGTGCGCAGTTCGCGCCCGGCGAGCAATTCCAGTTCCGGTAGATTCGGCGTCAGCAGCGTCGCAAGGGGAAACAGGCGTGTTCGCATGGACGAAATAGCGTCCTTTTCAATCAGCGTATCGCCCGAAGTTGCGATCATGACGGGATCAAGAACGATGGGAAAACGACCTGATGCAGGCGGGGCGTTTTTGTCTGCTCGCCCAGCGGTAGAGCGGGCGGTGATTTCCGGCGAGGCGGCAATTGCGGACGACACGTGGAGGATGATATCGGCATTGGCGAGCATGCCGATCTTGATCGCGTCCGCGCCGATATCGTCGATGCAGGAAGTGATCTGTTCCCCGACAAATTTTCCATCAATCGGCGTAATGCCCTGGACGCCAATGGTGTTCTGCGCGGTCACAGCGGTAATCGCGGTCATCGCATAGCCGCTGAGCATGGTGATGGTTTTGATATCGGCCTGAATGCCTGCCCCGCCTGAACAATCGGAGCCGGCGATGGCGAGAATGCGGGGAGGGGTTGTCATCCTTTGAACTTGCGCGTTGTGGAAGCTGGAAACTTCTCCTGCAAAGCTGCGCTCCGCGAAGGCCGATCCATCAATTCGCCGCCGCAATTGGGACAGCGGTCGTCCAGTTCTTCGGCGCATTTCGCGCAAAACGTGCATTCAAAGCTGCAGATGAACCCGCCGGGGTCCACGGCTGGAAGGTCCGCGCCGCATTTTTCGCAATCAGGGCGCATTTCCAGCATCAGGCTGCATCCCGAACAGCGGCGCAAATGCGGTCAACCACCGCCTCTACCTGCGCTTCATCGTCACCTTCAGCCATCACCCGAATGACCGGTTCGGTGCCGGAAGGGCGGATGACCAACCGGCCTTTGCCCGCCAGCTCCGCCTCGGCTTCGGCGATGACAGATTTTACGGTATCATTGTCGAGCGGCGCCCCGCCTGTATAGCGCACATTCTTGAGCAATTGCGGCACTGGATCGAACAGATGCAGCAGCTCGCTGGCCTTCTTGCCCGATTGGACCAGCGCCGCCAGCACTTGCAGCGCAGCGATGGTGCCATCGCCAGTAGTTGCATGGTCGAGCATGATCATATGTCCCGATTGCTCGCCGCCGACGTTGAACCCGCCTGTGCGCATTTTTTCGAGCACATGGCGGTCACCCACCTTGGCCCGTTCCAGCGTCAAACCGTTCGCTTCAAGGAAGCGCGCGAGCCCGAGATTGGACATTACCGTAGCTACGATCCCGCCGCCCTTGAGCTCGCCCCGGCTGGCCAGCCTGGTAGCGATCAGTGCCATTATCTGGTCGCCGTCGACCGTCCGGCCGGTTTCGTCCACCACAATCAGCCGGTCGGCATCACCGTCCAGCGCGATCCCGATATCGGCGCCTTCTGCGACCACTGCGGCCTTCAGCGCATCGAGCGAGGTCGAGCCGACCCCGTCGTTGATGTTCTTACCATTAGGAGTGACCCCCAAGGTGATGATTTTTGCGCCTAATTCCCAGATCGCCGAGGGGGCCACTTCATAAGCCGCCCCGTTGGCGCAATCGACCACGATTTTCAGTCCGTCGAACCGGACATCCTCGGGTACGGAACCCTTGATGGCATGGATATAGCGCCCGCGTGCATCATCAATCCGGCGGGCGCGACCGATGTCTTCGGACGGGGCAAGAGGTTGCTCGGTCTGGATCGCCGTCTCGATCGCCAATTCGTCGGCGTCAGACAGTTTGAAGCCATCGGGACCAAACAGCTTGATCCCGTTATCTTCGAACAGATTATGGCTGGCAGAAATCATTACCCCCAGATCGGCGCGCATTTCGCGGGTTAGCAGCGCAATCGCGGGCGTCGGCAATGGCCCGGTCATGATTACATCCATGCCCACGCTGGTAAACCCGGCGACCAGCGCACTTTCCATCATATAGCCGGACAAGCGCGTATCCTTGCCGATTACCACGCGATGCCGGTGATCGCCGCGCAGGAAATGACGACCTGCAGCCTGCCCCACGCGCATCGCGGTGGCGGCGGTCATCACCCCTTCATTGGTGCGGCCTCGAATGCCGTCTGTGCCAAAAAACTTGCGTGTCATACAATTCTCGCTTCGATTTTGCTCGCAGCCTGCGCTGATACTTGCCACGGACTACTGGCGCGTTAAGCGCGTGAAGGAAAGGGCTTAGGGATAGGGCTCGATCAGAATGTCGTTCGAAAAAGGGGCCGTGAGTTTGCCGGATACCACTAGGAGCAAGCCTGATACCTCAGGCGATCTGATAGCAATTCGCCTGCCGGTATGGTGGACATTCGGCGGGCTGATCGCAGGATTGTTTGCGGGATTGCTGCTGGCGAATAGCGAGCGGCTCGACACGGTGCTGATGGTTGCTCAGCCGGTCGGAACCCTTTGGCTGCGCGCCCTGCAAATGACGATCATCCCCTTGGTGGCGGCATTGCTGGTGCTGGGCATTACCCAGATGGCGCAGGCAGCGCGTGCAGGCAAGGCGGCACGGCGGATGCTGGGGCTGGTGTTTGGTGTACTGGTGCTGAGCGGCACCGTTGCTGCGCTGGCAATGCCTGCCTTGTTGGCGGTATTCCCAATCCCCGGATCGGCATCGGGCATGTTGGCGGCGGGCAATGCGGAGGCGCAGCAAGTACCGGTTATCGGGGATTTTATCACCTCGCTGATAGCGCCCAATATCATCGCTGCTGCTGCGGAGACGGCAATGTTGCCGCTGACGATTTTCTTCGCAATGTTCGCGCTTGCAATGATGCGCCTGCCCGCAGAGCAGCGCGATACCTTGCTGCGGTTCTTCCGAGCGCTGGCCAATACCATGCTGACGATCATCGGTTGGGTGCTGTGGACCGCGCCTGCCGGGGTGTTTGCGCTGGCACTCGGAGTTGCGGCGCGCAGTGGCGGCGAGGCGTTTGTCACGCTGGGGCATTATATTCTCACGGTCAGCGCGATGGGCGCCTGCGTCCTGCTCGGCGCCTATCTGTTGGCGCTACTGGGCGGCCGGATTGGTCCGCTGCGCTTCGCCCGGGCGATGATCCCTGCGCAGGCTGTGGCAATATCAACGCAAAGTTCGCTCGCCAGCCTGCCAGCCATGCTCGATAGTGCAGGGCGGCTTGGTTTGCGGGAGCGGACGGCTGATTTCGTTCTGCCTTTGGCCGTGGCGATTTTCCGCGCGACCAGTCCGGCGATGAATTTGGCAGTGGTGATCTATGTCGCCACGCTGGCCGGGGTGGAATTGTCGCCCATGCTGATGATTGCCGGGATTGCAGTGGCGTTCATTATCAGCGTCGGTTCGGTCAGTCTGCCCGGTTCGATCAGCTTTGTCGTCTCTATCGGCCCGATTGCCATTGCAATGGGCGTGCCGATAGAGCCATTGGCGCTGCTGGTGGCGGTGGAAATGTTGCCGGATATTATGCGCACGCTGGCCAATGTTACAATGAATGTGGCCGTGACAGCGACAGTCGACCGATCTACGCAAGATTGAACGTGTAACCTGCAACCCTTTCGCTGCACATGCGTTAGTATTACAGACCCGAAATAATTTCACACCGACTGATTGGAGACACCATGGCTTTCAAACTCACCCCGCTGCCCTACGCCGATACCGCATTGGCCCCGGCAATTTCTGCAGAGACGCTGTCGTTCCACCACGGCAAGCACCATCAGGCCTATTTGGACAAGACCAATGCGGCGATCAAAGACACTGCCCACGCTGACGCGGCGCTCGAAGACGTAATTGCCGCGGCTCGTGGTTCCAATCAGGGCCTCTTCAACAACTCAGCCCAAAGCTATAACCACGGCTTCTACTGGCATTCGATGGCCGCTGAAAGCACAACCGCGTCAGACGAGCTGGTGGCGATGATCAATGCAGCATTTGGTTCGGTCGATGATCTGAAGACCAAGCTGGCTGACGGCGGCGCCGGCCATTTCGCCAGCGGCTGGGTCTGGCTTGCGGAAAAAGACGGCAAATTGTCGATCGAAGAAACTCATGACGGTGACACGTTGGCCGATAGCGATTTCAACCCGCTGCTGGTGATCGATGTGTGGGAGCACGCCTATTATCTGGATCACCAGAACAAGCGCCCTGCCTATCTGGACGCAGTGATCAACCACAAGTTGAATTGGGCGTTTGCCTCCGAAAATCTGGCACGCGGCACCACTTGGAAATACCCCGCCTGATCAGATCATGCTGACAAAATAAAAGGCCCGCCCTGCAGCAGCAGGGCGGGCCTTTTTTGGATTGACGATTACATCAGGCAGTTGGCGCGGCGGCCGGGGTCTGATCCGTTTCAGCAGCTTCGCCTCCAGCTAGATTCAACAAATTCTCCGCAAATAGCGGTTCACCAAATACAAAGCCGATCAGATTGGGCCTCCCCACATTATCGAAAAACGCGGTCAGCATCAGCAGGATCGGAACCGACAAAAGCGCCCCGAATACGCCCCAGATCCACGAGAAATAGCTTAGCGCGATCAGGATCATCACCGGGTTCATTGTGAAGCGCGCACCCAGGATTGACGGCGTTACAACATTAGCCTCGACCGTATGCAGGCCCAGATAGGCGACCGCAGGAATGATCCCAAGTACTGCGGTTTCTGCTGTAGCAATGCCGAACAGGCCAAGAAGTGATGTCATCAACAGCGGCCCGATGTAGGGAATAAAATTGAGCAAGGCCGCGAGCCCGCCCCACATTACTGGCGCTTCCACGCCCATCGCCCAAGCGCCCAGCGCCACGATCAATCCGACGCAGACATTTATCCACGCGACAGTGAAAATATACGCTCCGACCCGGTCCTGCATTTCGCGCATCGCCCGTGCTGCCTTGATGCTGGTGCCAAAGGAAGTCCGGTCATACAGGAGATGCTGCCGCATCCTGACGCGAGCCTCGATCATGAAAAACGTCATCAGCAGAGTCAGCAATGTTTCGAGAACCACACTAGGCGTAGCGAAGGCCAATTGCTGGATCACCGAGGGGGTCGCCAACACCACTTCGCGGGTACTGGACTGTCCCATCAAGTTGGCAAGTTCCTGATTGGCCAAGGCCACCCATGCAAATTGCGCCTGAAACTCACTAAACCGCTGGGCGGCCTGGTTCGCCATCGCAGGCAGCCTGTCATACAAATCAACCGCTGGCTGTAGGATCAGCGCCAGTGCAAAAAGCAGGATTGCGAAAAAGGTCAGCAATGCGATCAGCGATGCAAGAATATTGGGTAGGCCCCATCCGGCCAATTTGTCAGCTAATGGCGAAAGGATAATTGTCAGGACAATCGCGGTCACTACCGGCAGGAAAACCACCGACCCAATGGACAGGACGAATGGCAGCGCCAAAAACAAGCCCGCTCCAAGGATTAGTACCAAAGCTGAAATCAGGCGCAATTCCTGTTCTGCAAAGGCCTTGCGCGTGCTTGACCGGCTCCGCGCAGTTGCCAAGCTTGCCCCGGCACTGGAACCCGAAGTCTCGGCATGGTCAGCTGAAGAAGTAGGAGCGCTCATTACGAATCCTTTTGGCCCCGGCAGGGGGAATGAGCAAGCGAATGCATTGCCGGTTCAAAGATAGCCAAGCACAAATGCAGAAAAAATTGCTGCGGCCGGAAATATAACCTGATTTACCGTGTTTTCGACGATATCCCATTGCCAGCGGCGACCATATCCAGCTCTTTCAGAATCTCGCGGTGAGCCGATTTGTCTTCGGTTGAACGGCGCGGAATATCGCCTTCTTCCATCATCGCAGTCAACGTAGCTCGGGCGCGGCCGACCCGGCTTTTGATAGTACCAACTGCGCAGCCGCAAATGCTGGCAGCTTCTTCGTAAGAAAATCCGCCTGCTCCGACCAGCAACAAGGCTTCCCGGCGTTCCGGCGGTAATGTCAGCAGGGCGCGGTGCATATCGGACAAGTGGATTGGTTCCTCTTGACCCGCGGGCGCGGTCAGGATCCGCTCGGCAACGTTCTCGTCATATTCGCCGCGAAACCGGTTGCGGCGCATATCGGTAAGATAGGCGTTGCGCAGGATCACAAAGGTCCATGCGCGCATTGATGTGCCAGGTTCAAATCGCTCTTGCGCTGCCCAGGCCTTCATCATGGCTTCTTGCACCAGGTCATCAGCCATGTCCGGGCGACCGCAAAGACCGCGCGCAAAGGCACGCAGATGCGGGATAACCTCGGTTAACTCACGTTTAAAATCGGCCTTTTCGGCCGGCGTACGGGTGCTCTCGCTCATCAGGGTTTATCATCCAGCTGCGAAAGTAAGTTCTTGAAACTATCGGGAAGAGGTTCTTCAACGACCGAATCGTACAATTGACGCAGACCATTGGCCCATTCGGGTTTCTTTGCAGGGGAGGGCGCGCTCTGGCTAACTTGCTGTTGCGGTGTCAAACTACCGTTCTCCGAATTATCCTTGGCGGCCTTGTGCTTGTCAGTGTCCATCGGAAATTTGTAACATCCCTAAGTTGGTTCCTAATTCGCCCATAACCGATTTTATACGCTGCGCCGATTATATTGTGTCAGTGCTATGGGGAACGAAGAGCTTTCTCTTTGGTTCCCTGCATGACACCTGAGTTAAGGTAGTGAATTAGCTGGCTGTGAAACAATTGGCCAACCCGAAGGTTATTATTCGTGAATGTTTTTATCCGTGAATAATTTACGACACCGCGAACGCACGGTGCGTAGCTGGCTGGTGGATTACCCACGCACGGTGCCAATCATGATCTTCGCGCTGATCGCGTCGATCACCGCACTCAGCGTGTTCGCGATTGAACGAAGCGATCATCGGCGCGAACGTGCAAGCATTCAACAAACCGTAAAAGCGGTATCTTCTGCTTTGGAACGCCGAAGCAGCACCAGTTCAGCATACCTCAGATCCGG
>JBBKWK010000199.1:0-3568 GCA_037968915.1 Pontixanthobacter sp. | reverse complement strand
CCTTTCATCGTTCAGCGATACCGGTTATCCTGACAGGCATGATCCAGATCCATCAATTCCCTTGCCTGTCCGACAATTACGGATTTCTCCTGCACGACCCGGCGAGCGAGGAAACCGTGTGCATCGACACACCCGATGCGGCGGAGTATTTGAACCAAGCGACGGCCAAGGGATGGTCCATCACGCAAATCTGGAACACCCATTGGCATCCCGATCACGCTGGCGGCAATCAGGCGATAAAAGACGCCACTGGATGCAAGATCGTGGCCCCCGGAGCCGAATCAGGAAGGATCGCCGGCATTGATCGTGAGGTTGCGCATGGGGACACGGTGGCTTTGGGGAACTTCACCGCAGATGTGATCGACGTGGGGGGCCATACTCTGGGCCATATCGCCTATCATCTGCCGGAAGCCGGAATCGCAATGGTTGGCGATTCGGTGTTTGCGCTGGGATGCGGCCGGATGTTCGAAGGCACGCCTGAGCAGTTCTGGGGCAGCCTTGACCGGATTCGCGCCTTGCCCCCGCAAACCATGCTTTATTGCGCGCATGAATATACCGCAGCCAATGCAAAATTCGCGATCCATGCCGATCCCGATAATACAGACTTGTCAGCCTATGCCGCAGAGATTGCCGACAAGCGCAGCCGTGATGAATGGACGGTACCAATGCCGCTTTCGCGCGAATTGGCCACCAATCCCTTTTTGCGGGCCGACAAAGCCGACATGAAAGCTCGTTGGGGAGGTAATGCGCCGGAGGAAACATTTGCAGCGCTTAGGGCTGCGAAGGACGCGTTCTGAGACACTAACGAGTTGGACCGCTTCGAAAGGACATCTGTCAAAACAAAAAAGGGCGACCTCAAGCCGCCCTTTTCATAAATCTTTTCGTTAATTCGCTTGGTCAGATGCTGGCGATCACTTCGTCGGCCAACCGGCTATCGGCCGCTGCATCATGTTTGTCGGCAATCAATCCGCGCGCGGCCACGGTAGCCGCTGTTGCGGCACGATTGCGTACCTCATCTACAGCCTCGCGCTCAGCGGCAGAAATCTTGTCTTCCGCCATCTGCTTGCGGCGGGCAACCATTTGCTGACCATCAGCTTCAGCCTTCGCCAAAAGGGCATCCGCTTCGGTCTGTGCACCAGCGATCATCGCCACTGCGTCTTTTTCAGCATTGGCGATCTTGGCAGCGTATTCATTTCGCAGCGCTTCTGCTTCGGCGCGTAGCTGTTTCGCTTCATCCAACTGGCTGCGGATCGCGGCGATCCTGGAATCAAGGCCGCCGGTAATCATCCCGGGGACCTTCTTCCAGATCATGATCAGGATCAGGATCAGCATCGACAATGCCACCACCTGATAAGGTGCGAAGCCGAACAGTGTGGGCTCGACGTGTTTTGCCGCACCATGATCAATCACGGCTGCCACATCGGCGGCAGTGGTCGAAAACACTTCGGGCGCGTTAGCCTTCAATTTCAGATCAAGCATGGGACATGGCCTTCTTCACCGCGCTCTTGGCCACAGCAGCAGTGACTTTTACCCCTGCCAAGCGCTGGACGATATCCTGCGCCGCGTCGGCGGCTACGCCCTCCACCTCGGACAAGGCCGCGGCCCGCGCTTCGGCAATATCCTGCTCGGCCTTGGCGAGCTTGATATCGAGACGTTTCTGCGCCGCGCCGAGCTTTTTCTCGTTACTTTCCGCTGCGTCGACCTTGGCCTTGGCAACGATTGCCTGGGCAGCAGCGCGATTTTCATTTTCGCGCTGACGCCAGGCTTCTTCTTCGTCGTCAGCCTTGGACCGTGCATCCGCAGCCGCGGCAAGATCAGCAGCAATCTGCTGATCACGCTGGGCGACCGTATCCATCACTTTAGGCACCATGCCGCGTCCGATAAAGACGAAGACGATGCCGAAAAATACCAGCAGCCAGAAGACCTGGCTGGAGTATGTTTCGGCAAGCTGGGCAATCTGCGGCATGGGTACGGGTCCCGTTGATCAGACAAACGAAGAAATTAATCGGCCGGAAGCTATCTCCCGACCGACATCGAAAGCAGTTGTCAGGCTACGAAGATCAGGATCATCGCGACAACGAATGCGAGCAGGCCGAGAAGCTCGGCAGCCGCGAAGCCGATGAACAAACGACCCTGCTGGCCGTCGGCCGCACCAGGATTGCGCAGCGCGCTTTCCAGGAAGGAGCCGAATACGTTACCCACACCGATAGCAGCCATACCTGCACCAATTGCAGCAAGACCAGCACCGATCAATTTTGCAGCTTCTGCGTCCATTGTAATTTCCTTTTTCTCTTGAATTCTAAAGTGGTTGATTGAAATTCTTAGTGAAGATTCTCGGCGTCATTGATGTAAAGCGACGTCAACAGCGCAAATACGTAAGCCTGAATTCCTGCGACCAGGATTTCCAGCGCGCAGATGCCGACCATCAGGATGAAGCTTGGGATACCGACCAGTGCGGCAAAACCGATACCGGCATTGGTCCCGTCAATCACGAAGCTGGAAAGAACCTCCAGCAAGACGTGACCGGCCATCATCGCCACGAACAGTCGAAGGCCAAGGCTGAACGGGCGCACCAGAAACGAGATCAACTCAATCGGAAAAATGATCGGGATCATCGGTAGCGGTGTGCCGCTGGGGATAAACAGCGAGAAGAAATGGAAGCCGTGTTTCCAGAAGCCGACCACCAATACGATCGCGAAACTAAGGATCGCCAGCACGCCGGTGACCGTGAAATGGCTGGTAAACGTGAACGGATGGATACCGATCACACCCAGCGGCATCAAACCAAGGACGTTGGCGAACAGGATGAACATGAACAACGAGAAGATATAGGGCACATATTTGCGCCCTTCCTTACCGATATTCGCTTCCAGCATATCATCGATGAAGCCGGTGAAAAACTCGACCGACATCTGCCACCGACCGGGTACCAGCTCGCGCCGCATCCCGCCTGCCACGAATATCCACAGCACGATGGTTGCGATAAGCATCCACATCGCACTGTTGGTGAACGCGATATTATAACCCGCCAGCTCCCAATTCGCGGAACCGAAAATCGGTTCAATCGTGAATTGGTGCATTGGGTCGACTTTGGCCACTTCGGCTGTCACGTGTGAAACGCCCCTAAGTCATTCAAACGAAAGCGCCCTGCTCACCCCTCAGGAGGAGTATCGCCGGGACGCGTGTTCGCCATCCGGAAAATGTTCCTGAAAGCAACGACTATTCCGAGGAACAGTCCCACCAACAGACCCCATGGTGTGGTTCCAGCAAAGGTGTCCACCACCCAGCCAATCACCAAACCGCCAAGAATCCCACCGAGAAGGTCCGCCAGCACCCGGTTGCCACTGCGATAATTCGCATCGGCCCCGGTCGCTTTTGGCAGGTTACGTTGTTCTTCGCGCTCTCGTGCGGCTTTTAACCGCGCTTCGAGCGCGTCGATCCGCGCATCCTCAGCAATGGGTTCCCGTGCGGACTTGTCATCGCTCATACCATGCTCCTTTAAAAGGGATTACAAGGCATAGGCAAACACCTGCCCGCCAAGGGCGCCGCCCCCTTAGGCGGGGGCTAT
>JBBKWK010000198.1:0-6689 GCA_037968915.1 Pontixanthobacter sp. | reverse complement strand
AGCGCGGCGGCGTGATCTTCAAGAAGATAAATTAAGGGCCAGATTGTTGCAGGAGCCCGCTTCCGGAATTTACCGCCCGACCCGCAGCGGACGAAGAACTTTGTGTTGTGGGCAAAGCCGTCACTGCACATTTCGCCCTAGAGACTATGGGTTAATCCGGAAGAATTTTTCAAATAATTACAGTCTCTTGCGCGACGGATACTGGCTTCAATTGCCCGCAACTCCGTGATTTCACGCGCAAGTTTTCCCTAGTATAAGTCATTGATATAAAAGGGAAAACTGTGTGGAGGCCCGAGCCGGAATCGAACCGGCGTGCAAGGATTTGCAGTCCTCTGCGTAACCACTCCGCCATCGGGCCACTCCCGAGCGCTGCACTGTCAAATACAGAACTGCCCGCGGGAAGCGGCCACCTAGCGCCTTGGCAAGGGCAACGCAATCACGTTCTGCAATCTTTAGGGATAGCCTTGCCAGCCAGTTTCGTTATGCGGGCGCACTTATGAGTATCAATCGTCTTCTCGATCCCATTGTCGTCAATGCAGGCCCCTTGCATCTTCCGGCGGCGGAACAATGGATGCAGGACCGGACCCTTTATGGCGGCGCATCGGCGCTGATGGCCTATGTCGCGGCGATCAGAACATTTTCCAGTCTGCCGCAGCTGCGGGCCGCCCAGATTGGCTTCGTTGCGCCAGTTGGGGTGGATATGGAGCTGCGCGCCGAGATTGTGCGGCAGGGCCGAAATGTGGCGCAAGTGCGAAGCGAAATCCTGTGTGAAGGTAAGGTCGCGCTGACGGCTCTGTGGCTGTTTGGCACCGGGCGCGAACCCAATGCGCGGCATGTTGCCACGCAGCCTGAAGGTACAATTGGTCAACCGGAGGAGGGGGCGGTCGTTAATGGCGGGCCGGTTCCCGATTTCATCAAGCATAATTATGAAGTTCGGCATACTGCCGACCGGGTCGAAGCGGACAAGCCAGTTGTCCGAAGGTGGGTCAGACTTCGTGAGCCATCCGGACTGGACGCAACACAGGAACTGATTCTGGTTGGTGACACCCTACCCCCGTCGGCGATCCGAATCATGCAACGCCCCGGGCCGATGAGCTCGATCAACTGGTCCTTCAATCTTCTGGAACCGGCCCCTGCCACTCGCGATGGCTGGTGGCTCGCCGAAACGGCTAGCGACCATGCCGATCACGGCTATTCCAGCGAGCGACTGCGGTTATGGAACAGCGATGGCCAGCAAATGATGGCCGAAATGCAAAGCGCTGCGATTTTTGGCTAAGTGAACCCAGTTTCAAGCGTTACCTAGACTTCGGAAAAGTTCGCTTCTCGCTTAGCCATGCCCGCCATCACCGCCTCTATCTGGTTGGATGTGCGCATAATTGCGTGCTGCTCGATGCTTTCCTCCATCAGTAAATCATTGGTCGACGTGTCTTGCATGGAATTTGCCAAGCGTTTGGCTGCGCGGATCGCATGCGGATTGCGCGAAGCGATTTCCTGCGCAATTGCGGTGGCGCGGGCATGCGGATCATCATCGAGATAGGTCGCCAGACCCAGCACCAAAGCCTCTTCGCCGCTAAATTCTCGGTTGGTATAAATCAGCTCGCGCAGCACATCATCGCGCACCAGCCCGCGCCACAATGCATAACCGCCCATATCGGGTACCAGCCCCCACTTCATCTCCATGATCGCCATGCGCGCATCGGGAGCGGCGACGCGAATGTCCGCGCCGCTGGCAATCTGCATTCCGCCGCCAAAGCACACACCCTGAATCGCTGCGACTACCGGGACCGGTAGTTTTCGCCATTGTGTGGCGACCTGTTGGAATTTGTTCGAGTTTCCGTAAGTGCGTTCAGTCAAGCTGGGTTCGTCCGACGCGGGTTCACGTCCAAAGGTGGCGGTATCCAGCCCGGCGCAGAAAGATTTTCCTTCCCCCGACAGCACGACAGCGCGCAAACCGCGCGTCTTCTGCAAAATATGGCCAGCCTCGATAATTCTGGCGAACATTTCCGGGTCGAGCGCATTCATCTTGTCTGCGCGGACCAACCGCACCTGCGCTACGCCCTTATCGTCCATGGTAATGGATACGCGGTCATTCTGGGGGAATTGCATCTGCTTCGCCTGTCTCTGAGTTTACACCTTCATCGTTGCCGATGCGCAGATATCTGTCCAGATATTGTTGTGAAGATGGTGCTTTATCCTGCATGATCGCACCGGCATCCGCATCAAGCAAATATCCGCCCGCGGGGTCAGTGGCTATCAACCAAGCAAGACCAAAGATGTGCAATTTGGACCGGACTCTGGCGACGTGCACCTCGACCCGGTTAGTTTCAGGATCGTAGTCAATTCGCCAAACTTCAGCCAGCAATTGGCGCCGCGACAATCGTTGGCGCGGACTTTCTGCCAATCGCCACAGCAGTTCGAACTCGCGGGGATGCAGGCCCAGCCAGCGCCCGTCGACATTGCCATCACGATGAAAGAAATCGAGCATGACGGGGCCGGCGCGGACATGGCGCGGCATCATTTGTGTTCCGGCGAGGAAAGCGGTGCGACCCAAAATTCCTCAGCAACCTTTTAAATGGCCGCCGAGCCTGACCAATCCGCTCACAAAAAGCCCCCGATACGCATGGAATAAATCTCGTTTTTGGTGAGAATCAAATGATCGAGCAGCACGATGTCGAGCGCTGTCGCGATATCCCGCATCCGGTTAGTGGTAGACAAATCAACGCTGCTTGGGCGGCAGCGGCCAGAAGGATGGTTATGTGCGAGCAGCAATCCTCTGGCCCCGACCGCAAGGGCACGGCCAAATAACAGTCGCGCTCTGGTTCTGATGAATCCCGTGGAGCCGTAGGCAAGGATTTCGTCATGCAAATAATCGCCGCGAACATCGCAATAGGTCGCATGAAACCGTTCGTCCGTAGCCCCGGCAAGGTGGGATTTGAGATAACGCAAAAAATCGGGACTTCTGATTTCCACCGGATCAGAGGGATGTTGGGCGGGCACGATATTGTCCCACCGGGTACGGACACCGTCAGCTAAAGGCAAAGCCTGTCCCCCTCCCAGTCCAAGCCCCACGATTAATGACTTTGCCAATGCCCTAGATGGCTCGCTTGTGGTCCATCCGGACGGCGCCGCCATTCCCTGTAAGGACCGAATTTGGCAAGCCGGCGGCGGTGAGCCCACAGACCCAGTGCCTGGATCAGCAGTTGGAAGTACGATGGGCCGACAAACAGGATCGCATACGCAATCGGCGACATTCCCTGCGTCAACTCGCGCGCCAAATGAGCGTTGAAGGCAATCAACTGCAGTGCTGCAATCCATAGCGTGTACATCCGGTTGGCACGGAGCGCGATGACGAAAAGGGCGATCATGGCGCCCAAATCGATCACGGCATGGCCGTAATCGATCGAGAGCAGATTAGTGACATTGCCAAAAATCAGGTGGTAGAACCGGTCAAAAGCCAGGATGCCAAGCATAACGCATGCCACTCCCCGTTCCGGACCTGCCCCCTTCCAGAACCCCAAAAGCGCCAGAATGATCAGGGTGATAACCTGAAATTGATCCCTGAGGGTTGGAATTAGTTCGACCATGATTTCATCCCGGCAAACCTAGGCGGCTTCGTGGGTCAACTCGTCCGGCAAAAACGGCATATGTTGGGTTGCGCCAGAGGGAATATCTGTGTGGATACCTTCATCCACGCTTGCCTGTTCGCGGGCAACCTTGCTGAGTTCGCTATGGACGCGCAATAGGCTCGTCGACATCGACATGGCCTGCTGTTCCGCCTGACACAGGCGCATAATCGCCCGTTGGCCGGTATCGAGCGGCACATCAGGATTTTGGCGTGCAATGAGCATGGCCTGTTTGAGTTTGGCGCAGGCAACCATCGCTTCGTCGGAAAGGGCTTCTGCTTCCCGAATCAATTTACGAATGTTGCGTGCATCCATCTTTATTGTGTTGGTCATCCAAAGGTCTCCGGACCGAAACTTCAGGACCGCCGCGCTCAACCGGCGTCCATGTCACTGGCAAGGGTAACCGATGCCTTACCGTCCAATACCTCGCTTAAAGAAAGCGCCGCCGAAACAACCAGCACCACTCCGGCAATCATACCGAAAGCGAGCCCGACCATAACCACGGAACGGTATAGGACGGAATGTTCACCGTCGAGCGCCCCGAAGACGACCACCGGTTCGATATCGTGTGCCCAAGGCGCATCGCGTGCGACCACATGTGCATCGGACAATCGGATCGAACCGGGGTCGTCCCGCTCCGACAGATCGCTGGCATTGGACTGATTGTTGATCTGCTTTTTACTGTATGCAGCATTTCTTAAGGGGGTACTTAACCCCGCACCCGTCGGTGCCTCCAAATCAAAAACACTCGGGGAATCGGCGAGTAGATTGTCATGCGTTGCGACTGGCCCGGGATGTTCTGCGAGCCGGTATGAATCCACCAGTTCATTGAGGCTGCCCACGTCATAGATACGCTTTAAGGCACGGATATGCTGATTGATCCGCGTTTCTGACACGCCCATCTCGCTGGCGATCAGCTTGATCGGCAGTCGCCGATCAATCCGAAGCATCACTTCGCGCTGCTTGTCCGTCAGCGCGGGCACGGCTTCCCCGAACATCGAAATCAATCTCCCCCTGTTTTGACGTATAGTGGCCGCCGCAAGATATGGTAACCGCAATGGTAAGGCAAACACCATTGGATCAGTCGAGGTTCCTGGGCCTCAGATATGGACTTGCGGCTTCAAGCACCTTCCACGCCGGAAATTGCCCTTTGCAAATTTTTGGGCCCAACTACTCTAGCGATGAAAGGTAACGCTTAACATTGCGCGCAGCCTGCCGCAGCCTCTGTTCGTTTTCGACCATGGCGATTCTCACGAACCCTTCCCCTTCTTCGCCGTAACCGACGCCGGGCGCTACCGCCACTTCGGCATGCAGCAGCAATTGCTTGGAAAATTCCAGGCTACCCATCCCTTTCAGTGCAGGGGGCAGTGGAGCCCACGCAAACATCGAAGCGGGCGGCGGCGGAATATCCCACCCGGCCCGGCCAAACGCCTCCACCATCACATCGCGGCGTTTATGATAAAGCTGGCGATTGCTTTCCACGATATCCTGCGGACCGTTCAGCGCAGCACAGGCCGCCGCCTGGATCGGCGTAAAGGCACCGTAATCGAGGTAGCTTTTGACCCGGGTCATGGCGGCTATCAATGCGCGATTGCCCACGGCGAAGCCCATCCGCCATCCCGCCATGGAATAGGTCTTCGACATGGAGGTGAATTCGACCGCGACATCCTTGGCGCCCTTCACCTGCATGATTGAAGGCGTCGGTTTGCCGTCGAAATACAGCTCGGAATAGGCAAGGTCGGACAGGATCCAGACTTCATTTTCTTTGGCCCAGGCCACCAACCGCTCGTAAAATGCCAAATCGACCACTTCAGCCGTGGGGTTGGACGGGTAATTGACCACCAGCACGCTCGGGCGAGGAACCGTGAAGGCCATCGCATTGTCGAGCGCGCGCCAATATTCCTCGTTAGGGGTCGTCGGCACCGACCGTATCGTCGCCCCGGCAATGATAAACCCGAATGTATGAATCGGGTAAGACGGGTTGGGCGCAAGCACCACATCGCCAGGCGCGGTGATCGCATTGGCAAGGCTGGCGAGCCCTTCCTTCGATCCCATCGTCACCACTACTTCAGTGGCCGGGTCCAAATCGACGCCGAAACGGCGACCGTAATAATTCGCCTGAGCCTTGCGAAGGCCTGGGATACCCTTGGACTGGGAGTAGCCGTGCGCGTCCGGCTTCATCGCCACTTCGCACAATTTCTGGATCACATGCGCCGGAGGGGGCTGATCTGGATTGCCCATCCCCAGATCGATGATGTCCTTCCCGGCCGCTCGCGCTGCCGCCCTGAGGCCGTTTACTTCGGCGATCACATAGGGCGGCAGGCGCTTCATGCGGTAGAAATCGGTATCCATCATATCCCTTGATGCCAGCTGCGTTGGTGACGCCGGCGTTTGCGTGATCAGTTCATAAAGTTCGTCTGATTATTCCGTGGAGCAATAAATGCATAGGTGCAATCTTATCCGCCTCAGCCTATAAGCGCGATCAAGCGAAGGCAGCAACCAATCGGAAGAGAACCAAATGGCAGGCGCCAAACCACCAGAAGATCCATTCACCGCATTAATGAAGATGCAGGCCGAGCAGGCGCAGTCATTTTTCGAGCGCATGATGCCCAGCAAAACCAGTGACGTGGCCGGTGATCCGGCAATTCAATGGGCCGCTCTGTCCGACAAGCTGCAGGGAATGTGGAACAATTTTCAGGCGGGCCAGACCGAGCAGTTAAACTCAGGCACGGCCATGCTCGATCCGGCTGGCTGGGCAAACTTTACGAAAAACTGGTTTGCGCAAATGCCGTTCGCGAATGCGTCGCAGCAGCAGCGCCTACTGGAAGACTCCGTGCAATTGTGGCAGTCGGTACTCGGCCAATACACGCTTGGTTCCGACGGTGTAATGCAGGAAAATGCGGCGCCCGACCTGCCGCGCAAAGACCGGCGCTTTGCCGATCCGCGGTGGCAACAACAACCGATGTTCGCACTGATCCACCAGACCTATCTGATGATTGCCGAACGGCTGATCGGGATGGTGGACGAGGTTGCCGGGCTGGACGATGCCAAGCGGGAACAATTGCG